>JBOHZR010000346.1:0-57786 GCA_050738595.1 Steroidobacteraceae bacterium
ATGCCGGATTCCTCCAGCAGCTCGATCAGCTTCTTGACCTTTCGAATGTCCATGCCGGGAGCGCTCCCCTCGAGGATTCTCGTGTCGATTCTTCGTGTGTGGGCTCGAGGCCGCAGCGCTCAGCCCGCGGGCGCGAGCAGCCGCGCGGCCGCTTGCACGGCGAGCTCGTAGCCGAACGGGCCGAGACCGACGATGGAGCCTGCTGCGATGTCCGAGAAATAGGATCGGCGGCGAAACGGCTCGCGCGCGTGAACGTTCGTGACGTGCACTTCGATCAGCGGCAGTCGCACCGCGAGAACTGCATCCCGCAGCGCAACGCTCGTGTGCGTGAGTCCACCGGCGTTGAGGATGAGCAAAGCGATGCCCGCGCCCGGCGCCTCTTGCACGCGCTCGATCAGCGCGTGCTCCGCATTGCTCTGGAAGGCGATGAGCTCGTGGCCCGCCGCCGCCGCCGCTGCCGCCGCCCGCTTCTCGATGCCCGCCAGCGTCTCCCCGCCGTAGAGCGCCGGCTCGCGAGTGCCGAGCAGATTCAGGTTAGGGCCATTGAGCAGCAGGATCCGAGCCATATCCCGCAGAATCTAACCTATTTCGACGCCGTTTGGATACGCTCCGGCGCGGATCGCGAGGGTTCGCGGCCGGTGGGAGGTCCCGGAGCGAGCGGTTACTGCGCCGCGGTCGGGGGGGCTGCCGCCGCCCTCGAGCGCGCGGCCGCCAGGGTGGCGAGCCCCGAGGAGATCTCCTCGCGAGCCTTCTCGATCGGCAGGCGCCCCGTATCGACATCCGCAAGCCGCGCGAGGATGAGTTGCGCATCATCCGGGTGCAGCTCCCCGAGCTTGGCGGCGACGATCCGGCCCCGCGCGTCCGCGAACACGGAGAAGGGCAGGACCGCTTGCATCCCGAACGCCTCGATTGCCGCCATCCCCCGGTCTTCGCCGCCGATGAGCACTGGATAATCAATGCCCATCCGCTGCATGTACTTGAGTACCGGACCGCGATCGTCGACCGCGATGCCAACCACTTCGAGATGATCGGCGGCCTTGCGCCGCAGAGATTCGAGCAGCGGGATCTCGCGGCGGCAGGGCTCGCACCAGGTCGCCCAGAAGTTCACGATCAAAGGATGACCGCGCCAGAAGGAGAGGTTGCGCGGAACGCCGGCAGAATCAGGAAGAGTGATATCCGGCAGGTCGAGCGGAGCGGGCCTCGCCGCGGCGCTTGCCGGCGCGTTCTGCGTGGCTGCAGACCCTGCGGCCGTGGTCACCCCAGGGGCGACTGCAGTGAGTGTCGCGCCCGCCCTTGGACCAGGTGCGGCGATCAGGTGCTCGGCAGCCATGAATCGGTAGGCAAAGAAGCCTGCGGGACCAGCCGCTGCGACAAACAGCATCGCGAGCGTGATCCGCGCGCCGTTGCTCATCGAGAGGCCGCCACTGCGGCCGGCGCGTCCGCGACTCCCCTGAAGGGCCGCACGGCCGCGCTCGCGGCGGTCGGCGCGAATGCCAGATGGACGATCGAGGCGAAATCACGCGCCTTCACGTAGCCCACGACCCGGTACCTGCGGCGCTCGCTGCCGTCCGGGCCGTAGAACGCGATCGTCGGCGGTCCGTAGATTCCGAAATGGCCGAGCAGTGCCTGGTCGGCGGCGTCGTTCTGCGTGACATCCGCACGCAGCAGGATGGCGTCACCGAGTGCACCCTGCACGGCGGGGCTGGTGAAGGTGTACTTCTCCATCTCCTTGCAGGAGACGCACCAGTCGGCATAGAAGTCGAGCATGACGGGCCGGCCGGCATCGTGAGCCGCCGCGACCTCACGGTTGAGATCGGCGACCGATTTGATGGTGCGGAAAGCCGGCTCGTGCCGAGCGCCGGACCACGGAGCGAGGGGGTCGGTACCGCCGAGCGCGATCCCGGCCAGGAGCGCGAGTACATACACTCCTGCGAGCGAAGCGGCGAGCCGAATCGCGAGCCGCCCGCCGCTGAGAGCAGTCGCGCCGTTCCACAGCACGACGGCCGCCGCTGCTGCGGGAACGGCCCACAAGAGCAGAGTAAAGCGCGCGGGAACGATGCGGGCGAGCATCCAGGCAGCGACCGCGAGCATGAGCGCCCCGAAGAGCCGCTTCACGATGTCCATCCAGGCGCCCGCTTTCGGCAAGAGCCGGCCAGCCGATGCGCCGACGGCGAGAAGCGGAGTCCCCATGCCGAGCCCCATGACGAACAGCGCGAGGCCGCCGCGGAACATGTCGCCGCTCTGGCCGATGACGACCAGCGCGCCGACGAGCGCGGGCGCGACGCAAGTCGTGACGATGAGCGCGGAGAGGGCGCCCATGACGAAGACGCCGCCGACTGTTCCGGCACTTTGGCGGCCGCTGAGTCCTGCGAGGCGGGTCTGGATGGCGGCGGGCATCTGCAGCGTGAACACGCCGAACATCGAGAGCGCGAGCGCCACGAACAGTGCCGCAAACGCCGTGATGATCCACGGCTGCTGGAAGACGGCCTGAACGTGCTGTCCGCCCGCGGCGACCGCGATGCCTGCCGCGGTATACGTGAGGGCCATGCCGATCACGTAGACGAACGACAGGCTGAATCCGCGCATCCACCCCTCGCCACCGCGGTCCGCGCCGCCCGCGATGATGCCCGAGACGATCGGAACCATCGGCAGCACACACGGGGTGAACGCGAGCACGAGGCCTGCGACATAGAAGAACGCCACGATGCCTGCGAGGCTGCCGCTGCGCACGACCGAGGCGTAACGGTCCTGGGCGGACACGTACGGTGCGGCTGCCGGTCCGACCGCATCCGATGCAACCGCAGAGGATGCACCGCCGCCGCCCGCTTTGAGCACGGCGCCGCTCGAGGGGGCCGCAGGGGTCGCGGTGCCCGCCGCACCCGCTGACCCGCCGTAGCCGCCGAGGGCGGGCAGCGAGATCGGCAGCGTCTTCGTGATCGGCGGGTAGCACAGGCCGGCATCCGCGCAGCCCCGATACGTCACCTGTACCGGTACCGTAAGCGGGGCACCGGCCGAGGCACGCTCGACGGGAAGCAGCGCGACGACCTGATTGCGAAAGACTTGGTGAGTACCCAGATCATCCGTCTTGCGTAGGCCTGCCGGCAGATCGAGCGGTCCGACCTTCGCGGCCGCGCTCGAGGTGGTGGCCTTCAGCGTGTCGCGATACAGGTAGTACCCCGGCGCGATCTCCCAGCTGAGACGGATATGGCGGGCATCCAGGGGCTCGGCGAACAGCCGGAACACCCGGTCGGCCGGCAGGAACTGTCCGGCATTCGACTGAACACGTCCCAGGATCTGATCGAGCCCCGCGGCCTGCACCGCCAGGGCGGTCGCAGCGCCGGCCAGGGGTAGCACGAACAGCGCGCAAAGGCGGACGAAAGCTCTCATGGTGAGTTCCGCATGTCGGCCGAAGGCCGGGTCTCCTCCGCGAGCCAGGCGAGGTAGGGTGCCGCGCCAGCCAGGACGGGGAGCGCAATAATCTCAGGAACTTCATAGGGATGAAGTGCCTTGAGCCGCATTTCGAGCTCCTCGTACCGGGACCTCGATGTTTTGATGGCGAGCAGCACTTCGCGTTCGTCCTGCAGGGCGCCTTGCCAGCGAAAAACGGACCGTACCCCAGGGAGTCGGTTGACGCAGGCAGCGAGCCGCGCGGTGACCAGCTCGCGGGCAATGCGATCGGCCACGGCCTCATCCGGGCACGTACAGAGCACCACGAGCGCCTCCGAGCCGAGCTTGGCCTGTGGCTCGACCGTCATGGCCATACACCCGAATTCGTGGTGGTCATGAAAATTTCATTCGCTCCGGGCTTGAAATTCGAACAGCTCCGCCTATCATTAGCAGCCGTCGGGTGGGAGTGCTAACAAGCCCACTCCAATTATCCACTCAACGTCAGTTAACTTAAACAGGTTCAAGGAGCGTCCACATGAAGATTCGTCCTCTTCATGACCGCGTAATCGTGAGGCGCCTGGAAGAGGAGCGTACCTCGCCAGGCGGCATCGTGATTCCGGACACGGCGGCGGAAAAGCCGGTCCAGGGGAAGGTCGTCGCGGTCGGCAAAGGCAAGATTCTCGAAGACGGTAGCGTCCGTGCCCCGGACGTCAAGGTCGGCGATAAGGTTCTCTTCGGCAAATACAGCGGCACCGAGGTCAAGGTCGAGGGCGAGGAGCTCGTGGTGATGCGCGAGGAGGACTTGATGGGTGTGATTGAAGGGAAGTAACCGAACGACCCGGAAATTACCCTCGAGATCCCAAAGAAGGTACCAGATCATGGCAGCTAAAGAAGTGCGATTCAGCGACGATTCGCGACAGCGGATGTTCAAGGGCGTGAACGTCCTTGCGAATGCGGTCAAGGCAACGCTCGGCCCGAAGGGCCGCAACGCCGTGCTCGAGAAGAGCTTCGGCGCCCCCACGGTGACCAAGGACGGCGTGTCGGTCGCGAAGGAGATCGAGCTCAAGGACAAGTTCGAGAACATGGGCGCGCAGATGGTGAAGGAAGTCGCGTCCAACACCTCCGACGAGGCCGGCGACGGCACGACGACGGCGACGGTGCTGGCGCAGGCCATCATCCGCGAGGGACTGAAGGCCGTCTCCTCCGGGCGCAATCCGATGGACATCAAGCGCGGCATCGACAAGGGAGTCGCGGCCGCAGTCGAGGAGCTGAAGAAGCTCTCGAAGCCCTGCAAGGACTCCAAGTCGATCGCGCAGGTCGGCACGATCTCCGCGAACTCGGACGAGTCGATCGGCAAGACGATCGCCGACGCGATGGAGAAGGTCGGCAAGGAGGGCGTGATCACGGTCGAGGAAGGCTCGGGTCTCGAGAACGAGCTCGAGGTGGTCGAGGGCATGCAGTTCGACCGCGGCTACCTCTCACCGTATTTCATCAACAATCAGCAGGCGCAGACGACCGAGCTCGAGAAGCCCTACATCCTGCTCGTCGACAAGAAGATCTCGAACATCCGCGAGCTTCTGCCGCTGCTCGAATCCATCGCGAAGGGCGGCCGGCCGCTGCTCGTCGTCGCGGAGGACGTCGAGGGCGAGGCGCTCGCGACGCTCGTGGTGAACAACATTCGCGGCATCCTGAAGGTGGCCGCGGTGAAGGCACCCGGCTTCGGCGATCGCCGCAAGGCCATGATGCAGGACATCGCGATTCTCACCGGCGGCACGGTGATCTCCGATGAGGTGGGCCTCACGCTCGAGAAGGCCAGTCTCAACGATCTCGGCGAGGCGAAGAAGATCGTCGTCGAGAAGGAGAACACGACGATCATCGACGGCGCCGGCAAGCAGGCGGACATCAAGGGCCGCGTCGAGTCGATCCGTCAGCAGATCGAGGAGGCGACCTCCGATTACGACAAGGAGAAGCTGCAGGAGCGCGTGGCGAAGCTCTCCGGCGGTGTCGCGCTCGTGAAGGTCGGCGCGGCGACCGAAATCGAGATGAAGGAGAAGAAGGCCCGCGTCGAGGACGCGCTGCACGCGACCCGTGCGGCCGTCGAGGAGGGCGTGGTGCCGGGCGGCGGTGTGGCGCTGATCCGCGCGCAGAAGTCGCTCGACAAGCTCGAGGGCGCGAACGAGGACCAGACGGTCGGTATTCGCATTCTCTCGCGCTCGATCGAGGAGCCTCTCCGTCAGATCGTCGAGAACGCCGGCGAGGATGCCGCGGTCGTTCTCAATAAGGTCCGCGAAGGGCGGGGCAGCTTCGGCTACAACGCTGCGAGCGGCCAGTTCGGCGACCTGATCGACCAGGGGATTCTCGACCCGACGAAGGTGACCCGCCTCGCGCTGCAGAACGCGGCGTCCGTTGCGGGCCTGCTGCTCACCACCGAGGTGATGGTCGCCGAGGCGCCGAAAGACGAGGAGCACGGCCATGGCGGTCCTCCGGGCGGCATGGGCGGCATGGATATGTAAAGTACCGCGGCTGGGAGCCTCGAAGGCGCTTCCGGCCCCTGGAAACGATCACTCGCGGCGTCTCGAGGGAACTCGCGCCGCCCCGAGTGGTCTACCAGCTCGACAGTTACGGTCGCTCATCGCGCGCTAGCGCAGGGCGGCCGGAAAGTCGCGGAGCAAGACCCCCTAATCCGCGCAATACATTGGACCCCGCTTAACCGCGGGGTCGTTTTTTTGGGGGAGCTCCGGTCGGACTCCTTGTCGCGACCGTCGCTCGCCGCCTACGGCGGCGGGCATATCAGTGTGCCTGATCCCATTTTGGGGTAATGTCTGCGCAAGCTTCGATTGCGCGGGGACACACCATGACCCCATTGCTGTCCACGGGGCTGCCCGGTAGATCGGCGGCCGCATTCCTCACGGTATGTCTGGTAGCCGCAGGCGCTGCGAGCCTGGCGTTCGCCGCGGCGCCTCAAGCCGCGGTCGCCCCGGACGCCGATGCGGCTGACAGCGCGTCGGGTGCCGCGCAGCTCGATTGGGCGCGCAGCGCGCTCGCGCGCAACGAGGCGCTCGAGGTCGTCTCCACCGACCGCGCCGACGGCACCATCACTGTGCGCGTGAAGAGCACGGGCAAGCTGCGCCGCGTTCGGGCCGACGAGGTGATCGCCGCGCCGCCCGACCTCGGCTCGAGGCGCTCGCGCGGGGCGATCGGGCTCGACTCTACCGCTGGGGCACCCACGGGCGGGCGCGTGATCGCATCCGGGCCGGGCTACAGCATCGCTGCTGCGAGTCCCGCGGCGGGCAGCGCGGGCGCGGGGGCCGAGCCCGAGAGTGCGAGCGACGCAGGCGCTGCGCGGAACTTGCCGGTCGAGCACCGGCACGAGCCGCTCGTTTGCCAGGGCGCGCAGCTGCGGCAGATCGACAACCGCAATCTCGTGTTCGATGGGGACGCGGTGCGCGTCGAGAACGGCTGCGAGCTGCACATCACGAACAGCTCGATCACGGCGCACGGCATCGGCATCACCGCTCGCGGCGCGAGCGTGCACGTCGACAACAGCAGCATCGAGGGGTCCGGGGGAGCCGTCGATGCGTCCGACGGGGCGCAGGTTTACGCCCGCTCTTCAGAGTTCAAGGGCCTGATTCGCCGCAGCGATACGGCTGCGTTCCACGACCTCGGCGGTAATGTCGGAAACTAGCCGGGGCGAAGCGCGCATCCAGACGCCGGACTCGGTTCGCGAGTCGCTCGACCGCGTCCTCGGAGCGAGCGACTTCGTCGGACGAGCTCTCGAGCGCGATCCCGCGCTGCTCGATGAGCTCATTGCAAGCGGCGACCTTCTCCGCGGCGCGGCCGCGCCGGTGGGCGGGCCGGTGGGCGGCTACTGCGCCGCGCGCGTGCCTCGATGGTCCCCAGGGGAGCCGCTCGAGGAAGCGGATTTCATGGGTCGCTTGCGGCGCTGGCGCCGGCGCGAGATGGTGCGCATCGCCTACCGTGACCTCGCCGGCTGGGCAGCGCTCGCCGAGACGCTCGCGGAGCTGTCCGCTTTCGCGGATGCGGCGATCGATTCCGCATATCGCCACGCGCGGACGCGGCTCACCGCAATCCACGGGGAGCCGTGCTCCGCGAGCGGCGGCGTCCAGCCGCTCACCATCATCGCCATGGGCAAGCTCGGCGGCCGCGAGCTCAACTTCTCCTCCGACATCGATCTCGTGTTCCTCTTTCCGGAGCACGGCCATACCGCCGCGCGGGCGAGCGCAGAGGCCTCGATCCGAAGCATCTCGAACGAGGAATTCTTCACGCGGCTCGGCCAGATGATCATCCGGCTCCTCGGGGCGCGCACCGAGGACGGATTCGTTTTCCGGGTGGATATGCGCCTGCGGCCCTTCGGTGAGAGCGGGCCGCTCGCGGTGAGCTTCGCTTCCTTCGAGGACTACCTGCAGCGCCACGGCCGCGACTGGGAACGCTACGCCTGGGTCAAGGCGCGCCCGATCACGGGCATCGCGCGCTATGCCGAGCTCTATGCCTCGGCCGTGCGCCCGTTCGTCTATCGGCGTTACCTCGACTACGGGGTCTTCGAGAGCCTGCGCGAGATGAAGGGACTCATCGAGCGCGAAGTGGAGCGGCGCGAGCTCGCCGACGACGTGAAGCTCGGGCCCGGCGGCATCCGCGAGATCGAGTTCGTCGTGCAGGCGCTCCAGCTGATCCGCGGGGGCCGCGACGCGCGCCTGCAGACAGCCTCGCTTCTCGCGGCGCTGCCGCTGCTCGATCGCGAGAAGCTTCTCCCCGCAGGGGCCGCCGCGGAGCTCGGCGAGGCTTACGATTTTCTCCGCAGGCTCGAGAACCGGCTGCAGATGCTCGCCGACGAGCAGACTCATCGGCTGCCGAAGGATCAAACGGCGCGCATGCGGGTCGCGCAGGCGATGGGCGCATCGGACTGGTCCGCGCTCCTCAGCGAGCTCGATCGGTGCCGCTCGCACGTGAGGCGCCATTTCCGCGCGGTGGTTTTCGCGGGCGCCTCATCGAGCGCCCGTGCCAGCACCGGTGCCGCGACGGCCATACTCGATACGGGCGCAAGCGCGGATCGCGCGCGGCTCCCCGAAGAGCTTCGCGCCGCCGGATTCGGCGATGATGCGGCGGAAGCGGCGAGGCTGCTCGAGGAGCTGCGCGATTCCCCGCTCGCGCGCAAGCTCGATGAGACCGGGCGCCGCCGACTGGAGGCCCTGCTTCCGGCCCTCGTGACGGGGATCGGCGCAGGCCGCGCGCCGCTCGCGGTCCTCAAGCGAGTGCTCAGAATCCTCGAGGCGATCGGTCCGCGCTCAGCTTACTTCGCCCTGCTCAACGAGCGCGGCGAGGCGCGCACGCGTCTGACCGAGCTTGCCGCGCACGGAGATTTTCTCGCGAGCCAGATCGCCGCCTATCCGCTGTTGCTCGATGAGCTGGTCGACGAGCGCGTGCTGCGCCACGAGGCGAACCGGGCGGAGCTCGCGCAGGAGCTGCGCCTCGCGCTCGAGCAGGCTCCGCAGGACGATCCGGAGCGGCAGGTCGAAGCACTGCGACATTTCCAGCAGGCAGCGACTTTCCACGTCGCCGTGGCCGATCTGACGGGCCGCTTGCCCGTCATGCGGGTGAGTGACCGGTTGACGGAGATCGCCGAGCTCATCGTGGAGTCCGCGATGATGCTCGGCTGGCGGCAGATCACGGCGCAGTACGGCGTACCCCTCTGCGGGGAGAGCCGCGACCGCCGGCCGGTCGCTGTCTGCGCAATCGGATACGGCAAGCTCGGCGGCCTCGAGCTCGGCTATGCATCCGACCTCGACCTCGTCTTCCTGCATGATTCCGCGGGAGAGCATCAACAGACCGACGCTCAACGCCCGACCGACAACGGCGTGTTCTTCGTGCGCTTCGCGCAGCGCATCCTGCATCTGCTCACGATGCATTCAGCGGCCGGCCGGCTCTACGAGGTCGACGTGCGTTTGCGGCCGAGCGGCAAGGGCGGGCTGCTCCTCACCAGCATCCAGGCTTTCGCGCGCTACCAGGCGCAGGAGGCGTGGACCTGGGAGCACCAGGCGCTGCTGCACGCACGCGCCGTGGCCGGCTCCGCGCATCTCGCCGGTGAGTTCGAGCGCGTACGGATGGATGTGCTGCAGCACCACGTGCGGCGTGCGAGCCTGCGCGAGGACGTGCGCTCGATGCGCGAGCGCATGCGGCGGGAGCTGACGAAAGCGCGCCCGGGCGAGTTCGATATCAAACAGGACGCCGGCGGGATCGCGGACATCGAGTTCCTGGCGCAGTACTGGGCACTCCTGTGGGCGCAGGAGTATCCGCCCGTCGCCCGCTACTCCGACACGATCCGGCAGCTCGAGTCGGTCGCCTCCGCGAATCTCGTGCCGCAGGGAACGGTCGATGCCCTCACGGCGGCGTACCGCACGTATCGCACTCGGGCGCACCATCTCTCCCTCGAGGGCCGCCCGGCGATCATCCCGCCGTCCGAGCTCGCCGGTGAGCGTGAGGCGGTGAGCGGGACCTGGGAGCGGGTGATGTCGGCCAGTGTGTGAGGATCGGTATAATGCGGCGCACCATGGCCGCCACCCAGCTGCTCCTTTCGCCGAACGCGCAGAATCAGTACGAGGTCACGCCCGAGGACCTGCCGCTCTGCTGTCCGATGCCGCAGATGGCGCTGTGGAACTCTCACCCACGGGTCTATCTGGCCATCGAGGCGACGGGCTGGGCGAAGTGTCCCTACTGCGGCGCGGAGTACACGCTCACGCGGTAGGCACCGTACGATTTCTCCTCGACGATCCGCGACCCGAGGCGCACGTTGATGCGCTTCTTGATCGCGGCACGTTCGTCGTTCGCGGTGTAGACGGCGCGTGCGAGCTCGATGAACTCGGCATCGAAGCGCTGCGCGAGCTCTTGTTCGCGGATGCGATCCTCGATGTCCCAGAGCTTCTCGTTGACGGCCTCGAGCGCACGCTCGTCGGCGGCGAGCGCCCGCCCGACTTCCGAGTCCGGCGGCGCGGCGCAGCCCGACTCGCGCCAGATCGAGGCGAGCAGATCGAGCTCGATCTCGACGTTCCGCAGCTTCGCCGGATCACCGATCCGTGCGGCCTTGATGCGCAGTATCGTGATCTTGTCGAGCAGCTCCCCCGGTGAGACGGGGACTAAGATGTCGCGCATGGTGCCGAGTTTAGGGTCTGTTGACCTCCATGCGCATCCGCGGCGTTGCGGCTCCGAGAGGCGTCGAGGTCACCAGGCCCTGGCAACGGGCGGATGCCGATGAGAGCGCGGTGGCCACTCGGTTCGGAGGTGCGGCGGCGGCTGATCGAGGGCGGCGCCATGCTCTACGACGCCTCTCGCACCGGAAACTTCCCGGCCGCTGCGTTCGAGGCGTCCTACTGGCGGGCCCGCGAGGAGCTCGAAGGCGAGGGCCGCGGCCGCGGCGCCGTGCACTTCATCGTCACACAGGGCCGGCACTGGGTCCTGCGGCACTATCGCCGCGGAGGGCTCTTCGCGCTGCTCGCGCGCGACCGCTACCTCTGGAGCGGTGAAGCGGCGGCGCGCCCGTTCGCCGAATGGCAGCTCATGTACCACCTGCATCGCGCGGGGCTGCCGGTGCCCGCGCCCGTCGCGGCCCGCTACCGCAAGGAAGGGCTCACGTATCGGGGCGACATCATCACCGAGCGGCTGCCGGAGACGCTCTCCCTGGCAGAGGGTCTGAAGGTCGGCGCGCTCTCTCTGCTCAATTGGATTGCGATCGGCCGCGCAATCCGCCGCTTCCACGATCTCGGGGTCTGCCACGCCAATCTCAACGCGCACAATGTCCTCCTCGGCCGCGCGGACGAGGTATTCCTGGTCGATTTCGACCGGGGAAGCCTGCGCAAGCCCGGCCTCTGGTGCGATGCGAATCTGGTCCGTCTGCGCCGCTCTCTGGAGAAGGTGACCTATGCGCTGCCCGACGACCGCTTCACTGAGGCAGATTGGCACGGGCTGCTCGACGGGTACCGCGAGGTCCCGGTCGCTCAGCATGTCGCGCGCCCTCCCGGCAGTGTGGCTTGAGCGCTCGGGGAGCCTGTGTGAGCCTGCTGCCTCGCCTGTACCCGCTCGCCGCCCGTCTGCTCGCGCCCCTGTACTGCGGGGCGCTCGCGTGGCGGGGATTCAAAGAGCGCGGGTACTGGCACGGCTTCGGCGAGCGCCTCGGGTTCGGTCCCGCGGTGGGCTCCGGCGCGGCGTGCACCCCCGGTAGCCTCTGGCTGCACGCGGCCTCGGCCGGCGAAGTGCAGGCGGCCGCGGCGCTCGCACGCACGCTCGTGCGGCAGCTACCCGATGCCGCGCTCGTCGTTACGACCGTGACGCCGGCGGGCGCTGCGCGCGCGCGCGCGCTCCTCGGCGCGGAGACCGCCACGCGCGCCGAGGTGCGCTTTCTGCCGCTCGATGTACCCGGCGCGGTGCGCCGCTTTCTCGATCGCGCTGCACCGCGCATCGGCATCATCATGGAAACGGAGCTCTGGCCGAACCTCTTTCGCGAATGCCGCCGCCGCAGCGTGCCGCTCGCGCTCGTGAGCGCACGGCTCTCGGCGCGCTCGACACGCCGCTACGGGCTACTCCATTCGCTGATCGAGCCGGTGCTCGCGGGCTGCGCGCTCATCGCGGCGCAGAGCGAGGCGGATGCCGAGCGCTTCCTGGAGCTCGGCGCATCGGCTGCAGCCGTGCGTGTGGTCGGCAACATCAAATTCGATTTCGAAATTCCGCGCGAGACGGCCGAGCGCGGCCGCCGCTTGCGTGAGCAATACGCGCGCGGCCGGCCGGTGTGGGTCGCCGGCAGCACGCATCAGGGCGAGGAGCAGGCGGCGCTCGAGGCGCACCTCGAGGTGCGGCGTGCGCACCCCGGCGCGCTGCTCGTCCTCGCGCCGCGTCATCCGCCGCGATTCGCGGAGGTGGCGGCCTTGCTCGAGCAGCGCGGAGCTCGATTCGAGCGGTGGTCCCGAGCGAGCGCAAACCGCTCCGCCGAGGGCGCGCACGATGCCCATGGCGGTCTGACAGCCGAGGGTCCCGGCGCGGGTGAGGGTCCGCGCCCGACAGACGTGCCGGTGTTGCTGCTCGACACGCTCGGCGAGCTGCTCGATTTCTCCGCCGCGGCGGACGTGGTCTTCGTGGGCGGCAGCCTCGTGCCGGTCGGGGGCCACAATCTGCTCGAGCCCGCTGCGCTCGGCCGCGCGACCATCACGGGGCCCCACAACTTCAACGCCCCTGAGATCGAGCGGCTGCTCGCCGCGCGCGCTGGGCTGCGGGTCGTGCGCGACGCACGCGAGCTGGGTGCGAGCGTGCGGGTGCTGCTCGCGAATGCCGCGGAGCGCGCAGCGCTCGGCGCCGCCGCGCGCGCCGTTCTCGAGGAGAATCGCGGCGCGCTCGAGCGGCTCACCGCGCTGCTCGAGCCGCTCGTCAGGGCTGCGCCGGGACCGCGGGAGTCGGCTGGCTCAGCGGCGAGGTGGACGTCGACTGATTCACGGTCAACCAGCCGTTGATCTCCTTCAGCGTCGCCTCATCGAGCGTGCCCGCCGCGAGTCGCAGCGCGACGATGTCGAGCAAATACGTGTAACGCGCCTGGGCATACGTCGTCTGCGCCGAGACCAGATTCTGCCGTTCCGTCAGCACATCGACGGTCGTGCGCGTGCCGACCTGGGCACCGGCCTCCGTCGCCGTCAACGCGGTCTGCGCGGAAACGACCCCCTGCTTGAGTGCCTCGACCCGGGCAACCTCGCTCACGACGCCGTCGTAGGCGTCGCGCGCCTGAGCCTCGGTCTGGCGCGAGACGGTCTGCACGTGATCCTTGGCGGAGATCCACTGGTACTCCGCCTGATGCACCTGCGAGCGGACCGCACCGCCGCTGAAGAGCGGAACGTTGATCTGGATGCCGACCTGGTTGTTCACGACGTCGCCCGGGATACCCGAGAGCCGCCCCGGAAGCGCGGTGCCGAACGCCAATACTTCATCGGCGGTCGTGTGCTGATCGCTGCGGGTGCCGCTCAATTCTATCGTCGGCAGATGGCCGCCGAAAGCAATACTCACCTGATCGCGCGCCACATCCGCCGCGAGCCGCGCCGAGACGAGCTGCAGGTTCTGATCCATCGAGGTGGATACCCAACGCGCGGGGTCGGCCGGCTGCGGCGTGAGCAGCGGCATGTTGTCACCGGGCTTGGAGAGATCCGGATAATCCTGAGCCGTGATCTCCCGCAGCGCCTGCTGCATGCTCGCGAGATTGCGCTTCGCGTCGATTACCGCGGCCGCTTCGGCATCATGGGCTGCTTGCGCCTCCTTCACGTCCGTGACTGCGATCAGGCCGACCTGGAAGCGCTTGTTCGCCTGATCGAGCTGGCTGGTGAGGGCTTCGAGCGAGGCCTGCTGAGCGGCGAGGTTATCGAGGGCATTGAGCACATTGAAGTACGCCGTCGCGACTCGGTTGATGAGGTCCTGCTGCGCGGCTCGGTACGTCGCGTCAGCCTGAGCGACCTTCTTGTGCGCCTGTGCGAGCGTCTCGATGTTGGTCCACGAGAACAGGCTTTGCGTGAGGTTCAGCTGGTAGCCGTGCGAGGTCGTGTAAGCGGTCTCGCTCAAGGGAAACGGCTCGAGCTCACCGCCTGTGCCGGGGTACGCCTCGGTCTGGCTCAATACCTGCTTCTGCCGAGCCAGCTGATAGTTGCCCGAGAGCTGGGGCAGGAGCGCCGCCCAGGCCTGCGGACTCGCTTCCTTGGTGGCGTGCATCGTGGCTTCCGCCTCGCGGATCTGCGTGTCGTAGCGCAGCGCGTCCTGGTAGACACCGATCAGGTCTTTGGCCGAGGCGGGCCGCGGGACCGCCACGGTGAAGCTCACGGCGGACAGGGTAACGAGGAGAGTGCCGAGGCACTCGCCGGGTCGCTTCAGGCCTTTCACGAAGCTGCTGCACGACTCCACCGGTCGGGCGACGCTAGGCCCCGGCTGAGGACACCCCGGCATGTCGAGCCTCCATGTTAGTGTTGTATACCACTATATCAGCCTCTCATCCGGACAGCAACGCGGTCGCGAGCGTCGCGAGCAGCCGCGCCGCTGCTCGAAGAGGGCCTCTCGTGAGGAACGGCCGGCTCGACCTAGTAGGTCTTAACCGTCGGATCGACGTCCTGCGCCCAGGCGAGAATGCCACCCGTCAGATTCGCCGCACGATACCCCATACGGTGCAGGTAATCGGCCACTTGCGCGCTGCGGCCGCCCGAGCGGCACATCACGACGATGTCGCGGTCCTTGGGCAGCTCGGCGAGCCGCGCTGCAACCTCGTTCATCGGGATGTCGAGGGTGCCGGTGAGCCGGGCGATCTCCCGCTCCCACGGCTCCCGCACGTCGAGCACGACAGGGGGGGCGGACGCGTGGAGACGGGAATCGAGCTCACCGGCGGAGACCTCGGGGAAGCTACCCATTGCTCTGGCCCTCAAAAGACGAAGGCGCGCGGTCGCTTCGCGTTGATCAGCGGATCGACCATCGTCTCGAAGAGGCTCTCGCGCGCGTAGGTGCTCTCGGCGACGCATCGGACGAGCCAGGCCTCCATGACGGGCGGATTGCCGATGATCACGAAGAGCCGGCCCCCCACGGCGAGGCGCCGCTCGAAGCTCTCATCGGGGATCGGCACAGAGGCGGTGAGCGCGATCGCGTCGTAGCGCTCGCTCGCCTCGAGCCGGGTGGCATCCGCGGCGACGATCTCCACATTGCCGATGCTCGAGTCCGCGAGGGTCGTGCGAGCGGTCTGCGCGAGATCCGGAAATATCTCGATGGAGCGCACGTGCGCGCTGCGCGCCGCGAGGCAGGCCGTAACGAAACCCGTTCCGGTCCCGATCTCGAGCACGCGCTCGGAGCCCCGAAGCTCGAGCGATTGCAGCAGACGTCCCACGACGTTCGGGCGTAGCATGTGCTGGCCATGGGCCAACGGAATGGCCGTGTCGGCGAAGGCCAGGAAACGGTGCTCAGCCGGCACGAATCGCTCCCGCGGTACGTTGCGGAATGTATCGAGAACGCGCTCGTCCAGCACGTCCCAGGCACGGACCTGCTGCTGGACCATCTGCTCGCGGGCTGAATCATTCAACGTCATCGTTCGATCTCAATGTGACTTATGCTCGCCAGGGCTAGGGAGCGCAGCACGGTACGGGGTTTTCGCCGCGCTCTCAAGCGCCGACCTGAATTTAGTGAAATCGGGCCGAGACGTGCGCTGCCGCGCGTTATGCTTCGGCCTCCCATGGATGAGGGCGCGCGAGAAGATCAACCAAATCCGCTGCGCTGCGCTCTCCCGATCACGAGGCCGTAAGGGGATATGTCTTTGGTCTGGGTGGGCTGGCTCGCGCTCGCGCTTGTCGCGGCTGCATTCGCCGTGCTCTACCTCCTGCAGCGTCGCGAGGTGAAGGCGGTCGGCCGGCTCTCGCAGGAAGTTCAGCGGATCGCGATCGGCGGCCGGCTCGGCGGCCGCGTGGAAGTGCACTCGCCGAGCTCCGAAGTCTCGGCCCTCACGACCGCGATCAACCATTTGCTCACGCGCGCCGCCACCGCCGCCGGCGCGGAGCGCGATCACGACCGCGGCACCTCGAAGCTCTTCACGGAGCTCGCCGACCGCATACACGAGGCGGTGCTCGTGCATCGCGATGCGATTCTGCATGCGAACCGCCAGTTCGCGAGCCTGGTCGGCGTCGAGCGCGCCGAGCTCGTCGGGCGCAAGCTCGCCGATCTCGTCCCGCCCGAGTATTCGGAGCTCGTGAGCGAGAATATCCGCCGGCGTCTGGCGGGCGAGCCCGCCGCCGAGCGGTACGAGATCGAGATGGTCGGCATGCAGGGCCAGGTGAGCAGGCTCGAGGTGAGCTCCGCCGTGATCGACTACGAGGGCGGCCCGGCGCTTCTCGTGACAGGCGTCGAGATCATTCCCACGCAGACCGTGCATACCCTGCCGGCCGTGCAGGAGGGGCACCAGCCGGCCGCCGAGGCGGGCACGCCCCACGCCGGGAACGACACGGCCCAGCGCCTGCAGGCGCTCGACTCGCTCGCGGAGGCGGTCATCGCGACCGACGCCGAGGGCCGAATCGAATATTTGAACCCGGCCGCCGAAAGTCTGACGGGGAGCACGGCGCGCGATGCGGTCGGCAAGACCCTGCTCGAGATCGTCGGGCTGTCCGAGGAGTCGGACCGGCGCCCCTTGAGCGATCCGGTCCGCCAGAGGCTCTCAAACGCAGCCGCCATGAATCTGAGCCGCCGCGCGGTGCTCCTGTCGCGCGCGAACGGCAGCGAGCGCTCGATCGAGCTCACGGCCTCGCCGGTCCGCAATGCCGCCGGCGAGGTCACCGGTACGGTGCTGCTGCTGCACGATGTGACCGAGATGCGCGGACTCGCGCGGCAGATGTCGTATCAGGCGACCCACGATGCGCTCACCGGGCTCATCAATCGGCGCGAGTTCGAGCGGCGCACGACCGAGGCGATCGAGAGCGGCCACCGCGGCGACGGGCAGCACGTGCTCTGCTATCTCGATCTCGATCGCTTCAATGTCGTCAACGACACGAGCGGACATCTCGCGGGCGACAGCATGCTGCGCGAGGTCGCCAAGATCCTTCGCGATGCGGTGCGCGACAGCGACACGGTCGGCCGCCTCGGAGGCGATGAGTTCGGGATGCTGCTCGTCGGCTGTCCGCTCGAGAAGGCGCGGCAGATCGCCGACGACGTGTGCCGCGCGGTGAGCGACTACCGCTTCGTCTGGAAGGACCGGATCTTCAACATCGGCGTGTCGATCGGGCTGGTGGAGATCTCCCGCGAGAGCGGCTCGATCGAGGAGCTGTTCGCCGCAGCCGACTCGGCGAGCTACGTCGCCAAGAAGCAGGGCAGCGGCCGGGTCGCGGTGTACTCGGCGCGGGACGAGGCGCTCGCCCGCCACAGCGGGGAGATCCAATGGCTGCAGCGCCTGCAGAGCGCGCTCAAGGAGAACCGCTTCCAGCTCTATCATCAGCTGATCGTTCCGACTGGCGGCGATGACCACGGTCCCGCGATGGAGGTCCTCGTGCGCCTGCAGGACGAATCGGGCCGCGACGTGCCGCCCTCGGAGTTCGTACGCGCGGCGGAGCGCTATCGCCTGATGGGCCTCGTCGACCGCTGGGTCGTGCAGACGGCCCTCGCCGCCCTCGGACGCGGGGCGATCGCGATTGCACCGCACCGCAGTCTCGCGCTCAACATCTCCGGACAGACCCTCGGCGACGTGCAGTTCCTCGAGTTCGTCGTGGAGTGCCTCGATTCCACGGGCGTCTCGCCCTCGCAGGTGTGCTTCGAGATCACCGAGAGCGCGGTCGTCGCAAACCTCGATCACGCCCGCCGCTTCGTCGGCGTGCTGCACGGCATCGGCTGCCAGTTCGCGCTCGATGACTTCGGCTCGGGTGTGGGATCATTCTCCAACCTGAAGAATCTGCCCCTGGACTTTCTGAAGATCGACGGCTCGTTCATGCGCAACCTCGCGCGCGATTCGGTGAATCAGGCGATGGTCACCGCGATGATCAAGCTCGCTCGCACCCTCAACTTCAAAGTCATCGCGGAGCAGGTGGAGGATGCCGCCGCGCTCGAGGCCGCTCGCCGGATGGGGGTGGACTACGTGCAGGGGTACGTGATCGGGCGGCCCCAGCCTCTGCCGCTCGCCGCCTGACCCCAGGGCGCCATGAGCCGCGCCGCGCATCGCAAGCCTGTCGTCGCGGTCGTCGCGGTCGTCGCGGCCGGCAGCATGGGCGCCGCGGTTGGGGCGCGACTCCGCGCTCGAGGCGCGACGGTGCTCACTTCACTCGACGCACGGAGCGCCGCGACGCGCCAGCGAGCGCAAGCGGCGGGCATGACCGCAGTCTCGTGCGAGGCGCTCGCCCGCGCCGATTTCGTGCTGTCCATCGTGCCGCCCGCTGCCGCGCTGCCCTTGGCGCAGCAGCTCGCGACGAGCATTGCCGCATCCGACGGCAAACCCCTGTACGTGGATTGCAACGCCGTAAGCCCGGCGACGGTCGAGCGGATCGGCGAGTGCATCGCCACGGCCGGAGCACCGTTCGTGGACGCGGGGATCATCGGTCCGCCGCCGCGTGACGGCGCGGCCGGCCCGAGCTTCTATGCCTCGGGGCGGGATGCGCCCCGGTTCGAAGCGCTCGCCGGGTACGGCCTTAAGATTCGCGTGCTCGATGCCCCGATTGGCGCCGCCTCGGCGCTGAAGATGTCCTACGCCGGCATCACGAAGGGACTCGTCGCGGTGGGCACCGCGATGCTCCTCGCCGCCGCGCGCGCCGGCGTCGCCGATGCACTGCGCGCCGAGCTCGAGGAAAGTCAGATGACGCTCTTGAGCTCGCTCACGCACTCGGTGCCCGGCATGTTTCCAAAGGCCTATCGCTGGGCCGCCGAGATGCAGGAGATCGCCGCATTCGCGGGTGAGGATGCGGCGGCCGCCGGGATCTATCGAGGCGCAGCCGAGCTCTACGCGCGCCTCGCGCGCGATCTCACGGACGGCCGCGTCGAGCTCGAGCGCCTCGAGGCGTTCCTCGCGGCGCTCAGCCCGCCTTCGGCTCGAAGCTGAGCGCCGCGCCGTTCGTGCAATAGCGCAGCCCCGTCGGCTCGGGCCCGTCTGGAAAGACGTGCCCGAGGTGGCCGCCGCAATGGGAGCAATGCACTTCGGTGCGCTGCATCGAGTAGCTGCGGTCCACCGAGGTCTTCACCGCGTCCTCGATCGGGCGGAAGAAGCTCGGCCAACCGGTACCGCTTTCGAACTTGGTCGAGGACTCGAAGAGGGGCTGGCCGCAGCCGCCGCAGCGGAAGACCCCCGTACGGTGCTCCGCGTTGAGGGGGCTCGTGCCGGCTTGCTCGGTGCCGTGCTGGCGCAATACGCGGTACGGCTCGGGCGGAAGCGCCCGTTGCCAATCCTCGTCGGATTTGGCGATCTGGAAGTGCTCGGAACGTCCGCCTGGCTGTTGTGCACCGGTGTCTCGCTGTGCTGCGTCTTCGCCTTGCCGCTCGCTCGCGCTCATGCTCGCCGCTCCTCGCATGTTTGCCGCTCGGAACCCGTCTATATCACGAAGGGGCACCTAGCGGCGGCTTGTGCCCCCGGGCTCAGCATGCCAGTATAGGTTGGGGACGTGCCGGCCAAGAGCACGATCGTGGGGCGTTCGGGGGACAACTTGCTGGGATCGAGGGGTACCGAGCACACATGAGGCTTGCACGCCTGTGGCGCGAGCACTTGGCGGCGGGTTGTCCCGGGGAGCTCGCCGGCGTCGAGATCGCGGGAACGGAAGCGCGCGAGCTCGATGCGGAGATCACGGCGTGCGTGAGCGCGCTCCTCACCCACACGATGCGGGTGGATGGGCGCATCGAGCGCCGCCTGGTCGAGGTGAGCGCCGAGCTTGCGCGCAGACAGTCGAGCGCCGAAGCGCCCATCGCGGAGTACTGCGCTCGACTCAACCAGCTCGTGAGCGCCGTGCTCACCGAGTCGAAAGCGGGCCGCTCCTGAGGCGGGGTCCCTCGACCGCGGGCGAGCCGCTCAATTCACCCCTAGAGCAACGGCACGAGCAGCAACGCGACGATGTTGATGATCTTGATCAGCGGGTTGATCGCCGGGCCGGCCGTGTCCTTGTAAGGATCGCCGACCGTATCGCCGGTGATCGCGGCCTTGTGGGCCTCGGAGCCCTTTCCGCCGAAGTGCCCTTCCTCGATGTACTTCTTCGCGTTGTCCCACGCTCCCCCGCCGGTGCACATCGAGATCGCAACGAACAGGCCGGTCACGATCGTGCCGATGAGCAGCCCGCCCAGCGCGCGGATGCCCGCGCCAGGTCCCATGGCCCAGTTGAGCAGATAGACCAGGATCACGGGAACGACGATCGGCAGGAGCGAGGGGATGATCATCTGCTTGATCGCCGCGCGCGTGAGCAAGTCGACCGCCCGGGAGTAATCGGGCTTGGCGGTGCCTTCCATGATGCCTTGGATCGTGCGGAACTGGCGGCGCACCTCCTCGACGACCGAGGCCGCGGCGTGGCCAACCGCTTCCATCGCCATCGCGCCGAACAGATAGGGCACGAGGCCCCCGATGAACAGGCCGATGATGACGGCCGGATCGGAGAGCGAGAAGGAGGTGAGCTTGCCGGCCGCCTCCAAGTTATGGGTGTAGTCGGCGAACAGCACGAGCGCGGCGAGGCCGGCGGAGCCGATCGCATAGCCCTTGGTGACGGCCTTCGTCGTGTTGCCCACCGCATCGAGCGGATCGGTGATGTCGCGGACCTGCTTCGGCAGGCCCGCCATCTCAGCGATGCCGCCGGCGTTGTCCGTGATCGGACCATAAGCATCGAGCGCGACGATCATGCCGGTCATCGACAGCATGGCGGTGGCGGCAACGGCGATGCCGTAGAGGTCGGCCAGCATGTAGGTGGCCCAGATGGCGATGCAGATCGCGATCACGGGCAGGGCGGTCGATTTCATCGACACCCCGAGACCCGCGATGATGTTGGTCGCATGTCCCGTCTGCGAGGCGGCCGAGACCCTGCGGACCGGGCTGTACTCCGTTGCCGTGTAGTACTCGGTGATGACGATGAGTGCCGCGGTGAGGCCCAGCCCGACCAGCGCGCAGCCAAACAGCGGCATGAGATGGGTGGGCATCAGGCTGCGCGTGATGAAGTAGAACGCGATCGCAGCGAGGACGCCGGAGACGACGATGCCCTTGTAGAGCGCGGCCATGATCTTGCCGCTCGCGCCCACGCGGACGAAGAACGTCCCGATGATCGAGGCCACGATGGACGCGGCGCCGAGGGCGAGCGGATAGACGACGACGGACGGACCTGCGTCCTTCATGACCAGGCCGCCGAGCAGCATGGTCGCCACGACCGTGACGGCGTAGGTCTCGAAGAGATCGGCTGCCATGCCGGCACAGTCGCCGACGTTGTCGCCGACGTTGTCGGCGATGACGGCCGGATTGCGCGGGTCGTCCTCGGGAATGCCTGCTTCGACCTTGCCGACGAGGTCGGCGCCCACGTCTGCGCCCTTCGTGAAGATGCCGCCGCCGAGACGGGCGAAGATCGAGATGAGCGAGCCGCCGAAGGCGAGGCCGACGAGCGCGTGCAGCGCGCCATCCTGGCCGAGACGCGGCAGGATCGCCATGTAGTACGCCGAGACGCCGAGCAAGCCGAGTCCGACGACGAGCATGCCGGTGATCGAGCCGCCGCGGAACGCGACGGCAAGGGCGGCACTCAAGCCCTTGGTCGCGGCCTGTGCCGTGCGCACGTTCGCGCGGACGGAGATGCTCATTCCGATATAGCCGGCCGCGCCCGACAAAATTGCCCCGATCGCGAACCCGATCGCGGTCCACCACCCGATGCCGAAGCCGAGGAGCAGGAACAGCACGATGCCCACGATGAGGATCGTCGTGTACTGGCGATTGAGATAGGCCTTCGCGCCCATCTGCACGGCGGCGGCGATCTCCTGCATGCGCGCGTTGCCCGCAGGCAGGCGCAGGATCGACAGTGTCGAGACCACGCCGTACAACACGGCGACGATACCGGCCGCAATCGCGAGCCACAGCCAGCTACTGGCGTCCATCGGGAGTTCCTCGCTCGGGTCAATGACTTTTAGTTTTCGAGGCGGCGGCGGGCGCGGCGGCCCGGCGCCTCAAAAGGCGGCGGACTATACCACACGGGCACGCTCCACTCGTCCGGCCGCGCGCTCCGCCTGTCAGACCTGAAACGGCGTCGCGAGCTTCTTGCGCACCGCCACGCCCTTCAACGAGACATAGGCCGGCAGGCCGGCGCGATACGGCGGGTAATCCTCGCCGGCAACGAGCGGCTCGAGATAGCGCCGGCAGGGCTCGGTGATGCCGAAGCCATCCGCCGTGATGAACCCGCGCGGCACCTTCTTCTCCCGGTTCGCCACTTCGCTCAAGGGGACGTGGCCAACCGTCCAGCGGTACGGCCGGGAAGACTTGCGCACGATGACCGGCATCACTGCATTCGCTCCCTCGAGCGCAAGCTCCACGGCGGCCTTGCCGACGGCGTAGGCCTGCTCCACATCGACTCTCGAGGCGATGTGGCGCGCGGCGCGCTGCAGGTAGTCGGCGACCGCCCAGTGATGCTTGTATCCGTGCGCTTCGCGGATCATGTCCGCCACGACCGGGGCGACGCCGCCGAGCTGCGCATGGCCGAAAGCGTCCCGCGTTCCGGCCTCCGCCAGGAAGCGCCCGTCCGGGTACGCGGCGCCCTCGGAGACGACGACGACGCAATAGCCGAAATCGCTCACGCACTGCTTGACCTTGTCGAGGAAGCGCTGCCGATCGAACGCGATCTCGGGGAACAGAATGATGTGTGGCGGGTCCCCGCGTCTCGCGCCCGCGAGGCCACCCGCCGCAGCGATCCAGCCGGCATGCCGGCCCATCACCTCGAGCACGAAGACCTTGGTCGACGTGCGCGCCATCGAGGCCACATCGAGACCCGCCTCGCGCGTCGAGACGGCGATGTACTTCGCGACGGAGCCGAAGCCGGGACAGCAGTCCGTGTGCGGCAGATCGTTATCGACCGTCTTCGGCACCCCCACGCAGGCGATGGGGTAGCCGAGCTCGCTTCCGAGCTGCGAGACCTTGAGGGCCGTGTCCATCGAGTCGTTGCCGCCGTTATAGAAGAAGTACCCCACGTCGTGGGCTCGGAACACCTCGATGAGCCGTGCGTATTCGGCGCGGTTCTGATCGAGGCCCTTGAGCTTGAAGCGTGCCGAGCCGAAGGCGCCCGCGGGCGTGTATCTCAACCCCCGGATCGTCTCGCGGCTCTCGCGGCTCACGTCGATCAGATCCTCCGTCAGAGCGCCCACGATACCGTCGCGACCCGCGTACACCTTGCCGATCCGTCCCGCGTGCCGCATCGCCGTCTCGATCACTCCGCAGGCGGAGGCGTTGATGACCGCCGAGACACCGCCCGACTGAGCGTAGAGCGCGTTGCGCCGCGGCTGCACGCTGCGCTTCACGCGTCGAGTCGAGGGGTTATGCGTGCGAGTGCGGCGGCTGGGCATGGGTCGAATTCTTTGGGCCGAAGCCGCACAGAATAGCCAAAATCCGCTTCATTGACCTCCCGTCGCGCGGCCGGTAACGTGGCGAGCCCTCGTCCTCAAGGGTTCATTTTCGGTTGACGCATGCGGATCATCCTGTTAGGGGCTCCGGGGTCCGGAAAGGGCACTCAGTCCCAGCGGCTCATCGAGCGCCATCCCGTTCCGCAGGTCTCGACCGGGGATCTGCTGCGCGCGGCCGTCGCCAGGGGCAGCGCGCTCGGACTCAAGGCGACGACCGCCATGGATGCCGGCCAGCTCGTCTCCGACGAGATCGTGCTCGCGATGATCCGCGAGCGCCTCGCCGAGCCGGATGCGGCGCGCGGGTTCATTCTCGATGGCTTTCCGCGCAACCTTGCCCAGGCGCGCGAGCTCGATGAGCTGCTTGCGGAGATCGGCCAGCCCCTCGACGGGGTGATCGTGATGGAGGTCGACCGCGCGGAGCTCGCGCGACGCATCGCGGGGCGGCGAACCTGCCGGCGCTGCGGGCGCGTGTTCAACGTGCTGACCTCACCTCCCGCGCCGTCGGAGAAGTGTCCTGCGACCGGCGGATCGCACGATCTGTACCAGCGTCCCGACGACAACGAAGCGACAGTCGCGGAGCGGCTGCGCGTGTATGAGGAGAAGACGCGGCCGCTCATCGATTTCTACGCGCGCCGCGGCATCCTGCACCAGGTGTCAGCGCAGGGCGAGGTCGCTGCGGTAACGGAGCGGGTCGAGGCCGTGCTCGAGAAGCTGCCGCGCTAGGCTGGGCTAGGCTGGGCTAGGCGCCGCGCCCGGCCAGATGCGCGACGACGCGCACGAGCTCTTCGGGCTCGACCGGTTTTGCGAGGTGCATCTGGAAGCCGGCATCGTGCGCGCGCACGGCGTCCTCGGGCCGCGCGAACGCGGTGAGCGCCGCGGCGGGCAGACGATCCGGGCCGACGGTGCGACGGATCGAGCGGATGAGCTCATAGCCGTCGCGGCCCGGCATGGCAAGATCGGAGATCAGCACGTCCGCCGGGAATCCATCGAGAATGGTGAGCGCGGCTTCCGCCGAGCTCGCGGTGAGCACGAGTGCGCGATAGGTGCCGAGCACGCGGCGTGTGAGCTCGAGCGTATCGGCCTCGTCGTCGACGACGAGCACCCGCACTCCCTGCAGATCGAGAGCCGCCGGCTCGCGCCCGCGGTGAGCGCCGCTTGCCTGCGGCTCGCGCGGCGCGACGCGCGGCAGCCCGACGTGAAACGTCGCGCCGCGGCCCTCGCCTGGGCTCGTGGCCCACACGCGCCCGCCGTGCAGCTCGACGATCTGCTTGGCGATCGCAAGCCCGAGGCCGAGCCCCGGATATTCGCGGCGGCTCGAAGGGTCGTTCTGGCGGAAGGGATCGAACACGAACGGCAGCCGCTCGGGCGCGAGCCCGATGCCCGTGTCGTCGATACGCACTTCCCAGTTCCCCGCGGCGCGCGCGAGCGTCGCCGTGACCGTCCCGCCGCGCGGCGTGAACTTGATGGCATTGCTCAGCATGTTCCAAATCACCTGCTGCAGGCGGTGCGGATCCCCGAAGACCAGGCACGCCCCGTCGGGCAGCGCCTTGTGGAGCACGACTCCTTTCGCGCCGGCGGTGCTCGCGAGCGTCTCGAACGCCGCCTCGATGATCTCCCCGATGTCGGTCTCCTCCGCATCGAGGCGGATCTTCCCGCCCACCATGCCGGAAAGATCGAGCAGATCGTCGACGAGCTGTGCGAGCGTGCGCACGTTGCGCGCGATGGTCTCGCCGCCGCGGCGCACCTCCTCCTCACCGAGCCGTCCGCTCTCCATCAACCGCGACCAGCCGAGGATCGCATTCAGCGGCGCGCGCAGCTCGTGGCCGAGAGTGGAGAGGAATTCGTCCTTGATCCGGCTCGCGCGCTCGGCGCCCTCGCGCAGCGCGCGCTCCTCGATGAGGCGTTGTTCCAGATCGCGTTGCGTTTCGATCGGGTTGGAAGACATCGCGTACCTCGTGACGATCGATGCGCTTAGGTGTTCACAGCGCCTCGAGCAGCCGCTCACCGACGGCCGCACGCCGCCATCCGTTCAAGAGCGGCCCGTCCCGCCGTCCCTCCGCCAGCCGCTCCAAGTCGCGCCGGGTCGCGAGCACTTCGGGGCTGAGCGACAGTTCCGCCGCGACAGCGCGGTGGATAGCGCTCAGCTTCTCGATGAGTGCCGCCTGCGCGCGCTGCGGCCGGCCCCGCAGATTGACGGTTGGAAGCTCATCCGGCAAGTCCGCTGCGCGCACGCGGTCCATGATCTCGGCGCCGCAATGCTTGATCACCCCAGGCGGCACGCCCGGCAGGGCGGCAAGCTGCGCGAGGGAGCGCGGCGCGCCGAGCACGATCGCCCTGAGCGCCGCGTCATCGAGAATCCATCCTCGGGGCCGGTTGCGCGCCATCGCACGGCGCTCGCGCCAGGCGGCGAGCTCGCGCGCGAGCCGCGATCGAGCCGCGTCGAGTCCGTGCAGTCCCTTCAAGCGCAGCCATGCGTGAGCGGGCTCGACCTGGTATGTGCCGGGATCGGTGAGCGCGGCGAGCTCCTCCGCGAGCCACCCGCTGCGTCCGAGTCGCTCGAGCTCGGCAGTCAGCTGCTGAGCGAGCGGTAGCAGGTACCGCACGTCGTCGAGCGCGTAGGAGAGCTGCTCGGGTGCGAGCGGCCGCGCCGACCAGTCGGCGCGTGTGTGGGCCTTCTCGAGCTCGACTCCGAGCCGTCGTCGAACGAGCTCCGCGTAACCGATCTGCGCGGGCAGGCCGATGAGCGCAGCGGCGATTTGCGTATCGAATACCGGCCGCACGAGACCGACCGCGGGCAGGAGGACTTCGATGTCCTGACGCGAGGCATGCATGATCTTCACGGTGCCTGGCGCAACGGCGAGCGGCGCGAGTGCGCCCAGATCGCCGAGCGCGAGCGGATCGACACAGACGGCTTGCTCGGCGTCCGCGATCTGTACGAGACAGAGCTCCGCACGATACGTTCGCTCGCGCAGGAACTCGGTGTCGAGTGCGACGGCGCGCGCGCCCTCGAGCCGCGCGGCGAGCGCGCAGAGGCCGCCCTGATCCGTGATGAGCGTCTGCAATCTCGAATTACCGCGGGGTCGAGGCCATACGATCGGTACATTATGCGAGCCGCGAGCCCGGCTCGAAAGAGTTGAGGAGGCCGCCTCGCGCGGAAAGGCACTCATGCACATCCACATACTCGGAGTCTGCGGCACGTTCATGGGCGGCATCGCCGCGATCGCAAAGTCGGCGGGCCATCACGTCACCGGCTCCGATCGAAACGTCTATCCGCCGATGAGCACGCAGCTCGCCGCGCTCGGCATCGAGGTCGCGGAGGGCTTCGAGCCCGGGCAGCTCGATCCCGCGCCCGACGTGGTGGTGGTGGGCAACGTCATGACGCGCGGCATGCCGGTCGTCGAGGCGCTGCTCGATCGCGGCATTGCATACGCCTCGGGCCCCGAATGGCTGGCGCGCGAGGTGCTCGCGGGCCGCTGGGTGCTCGCGGTCGCCGGCACCCATGGCAAGACGACGACGACCTCGCTCCTCGCATGGATCCTCGAGCACGCGGGGCTCGAGCCGGGCTTTCTGATCGGCGGAGTACCGGAGAACTTCGGCACGAGCGCGCGGCTCGGCCGGCCGCCGTTCTTCGTGATCGAGGCGGACGAGTACGACACGGCGTTCTTCGACAAGCGCGCGAAGTTCGTGCACTACCGGCCGCGCACAGCAGTTCTCAATAATCTCGAGCTCGACCACGCCGACATCTATCCGGACGTGGCCTCGATCGAGCGGCAGTTCCATCACCTCGTGCGCACCGTACCGGGCAGCGGCCGAATCGTGTGGAACGCCGCCGACGCGCAGCTCGCCGAGACGCTCGCCCTCGGCTGCTGGACGCCGCTCGAGGGGTTCGCGCGCGCCGGGGCCGAGCGGGCTCGCTGGACGGCGCGAATGGGAGCCGAGGACTGCTCCCGCTTCGAGGTGCTCGAGGAAGGCCGATCGTGCGGGGTGCTCGAGTGGCCGCTCATCGGCGCGCACAACATGGACAACGCGCTCGCGGCGATCGCCGCCGCACGGCATGCGGGCATTCCCGCTGCGCAGGGGATCGCGGCGCTGCGTGAGTTCCGCGGCATCGCGCGGCGCATGCAGCTCAGAGCGGAGATCGGCGGTATCCGCGTCTATGACGATTTCGCGCATCACCCGACGGCGATCCGCACGACCCTCGAGGGGCTCCGCGGCCGCGTCGGGCGGGCGCGCATCGTCGCGGTGCTGGAGCCCCGCTCGAACACGATGCGCATGGGCGTGCACCGCTCGGCGCTCGCGCCGTCGCTCGCCGGCGCCGATGAAGTATGGCTGTACGCGCCCGCCGATCTCGGCTGGGATGCCGGCGAGATCGTGTGCGCGCTGGGCCCCCGCGGCAGGATCGCTCTCGATCTCGGGCAACTCACTGCGGAGCTCGCAAAGTCCTTGCGTCCGGGCGACAACGTGCTGATCATGAGCAACGGCGGCTTCGGCGGTCTGCACGGCAGGCTGGTCGCAGCGCTCGAGCAGCGTTTCACGAACCGGCCATGAGCCATGCGCAGCAGCACGAAATCGCCGGAGCGGTCCGAGGGCGGATCGCCGGCGGCGTGCGACGCAGAGATCCCGCTGTTTCCTCTCAATGCTGTCCTCTTTCCGGGCGGGCCCCTTCCGCTCAGAATCTTCGAGCCGCGCTACGTCGACATGGTGCGCCGCTGCATGCGCGACGGCTCGGTGTTCGGTGTGGTGTTGATTGCCGCAGGCCCCGAGGCGGGCGGACCGGTCGAGAGGACCGCGCCGGTCGGCACGAGCGCCCGCATCGTTGATTTCTTTCCGTTGCCCGACGGACTGCTGGGCATCTACTGCCTCGGCGGGCGGAAGTTCCGGCTGCTGAAGCGGCGCCAGCAGAGCGACGGTCTCAATATCGGGGAAGTGCTGTGGCTGCCCGAGGAGCCGGCGCTGGAGCTTCCCGCCGAGTACCAGCGGCTCGGCCGCCTGACGAGCAAGATGCTCCCGGAGCTCGGCGATCTCTATGAAGCCGTCGAGCAGCGCCTCGAGGATGCGGCGTGGGTGGGGTATCGCCTCGCGGAGATCCTGCCCGTGAGCTCGAGCGACAAGCAGGAGTGGCTCGAGCTCGACGATCCACTCGAACGATTGGCGCTCATCGATCCGCTCATTCGGCGGGATACTTGAGCCGCAACGCCGCGGATGCGCATCGCTCTGAACAGGCCCTAGCTCGCGGTGCGCGCCATCCGGCCGCGGTGCGACTGCCGGCGCGAATAGAACGCGAACAGAACGAAGCCGAGGAGGATCGTCCAGCCGAGGACGAGCCAGCCTACGACGCCGTCGAACCGGCTCAGTAAGAACGCGAGCGGGCTCGCCCGGTCCGCGATCGACGTTTCTCTCACGAAGGTGATCACCCACACCCAGGAGGCATGCAGCCCGATGCACGCGCCGATGTGCCCCGTTTGCGCGCGCACCATGGCGAGCACCACGCCCACCGCGAACAGACTCAGATAGGCGTCGGCGATCGCCAGGGGATGCGCGAATTCGCCGAAGGAGGCAGCGAGGAGCGCGGCGCCGCTGCCCCAGCCGGGCCCGGCATCGACCGCGTGCGAATGGCCGACGAAGTGCGACGCGGCATACAGGAGTGCGGTCAGGATCGCGGCGGCCGTCGGGCCCGACTCGCGCGCGATGCCGCTGAACATCGCCCCGCGCAGGAACGTCTCCTCGATGAGCGCGACCGCGAAGCCGCGCGCGATGCCCACGCCGGCGATGGCGAGGAGCGACGCGGCGCCGATATCGACACCCGGCTTCCACTCGCGCAGCCCGAGGACCACCATGACCGCGACGACGAGCGCCATCATCGGCGCGCCGAGCGCCCAGCCGACACCCAGGTCGCGCAGGAAACGCGCTCGAGGCGTACCGTAGCCGAGACTCTCCCGATCGGCGAGCCGCAATCGGCGCGCAACCAGAACGAAGCCGACTGCGAGCGCGAGCATGCCGACCCGATCCGCGACCCGGTGGAACGGGAATCCGAAATGCGGATAGAGGGCCGCCCAGAGCGGATAGGTGAATGCCGCGATCGCCGCGCACGCGGCGGCGATGAGCGCGATGAACCAAATGAACGCTTTCACGGGCGGTTGGGTATCGATTCACCGCTATTGCACCAGATTCTCAGCTCCCCTGCCGGACCGCTTTGCAGCGAGGATGCACCGGCCAACATTGCGGAACGCGGAGCACGGCCATGGCCTCTCATGACGCACGGCAGATTCTCCAGTCCCTCGTGCAAGGGTTCGACCCCGTGAGCGGCGCAGAGCTGCCCGCTCAATCGGTGGTGCAGCGGACCGAAGTGCTCGGCGCGCTCCTCGAGGCCATCTCCGCGCTCGAGTCGGACGCGGAGCGCGCCCGCCGCCGCGCGCAGCTGCCGCAAAACGTGGGCAGAGCCTGGAGCAAAGAAGAGGAGGCGCAGCTCGAGGCCGCGTTCCGGGCGGGCGACGCGCTGGCCGTCCTCGCTGCGCGGCACTCCCGCACGACCGCGGCGATCGAGGCCCGGCTCGAGCTCATGGAGCTCATTACCGCGAGTGAGCGCACGACGCGCAATCGATACGTCACGCGGCGTTGAGCAGGGCGCGCCAGCGCTCGAGGACGGCCGCGAGCCCGAAGCGCGGATCGGGCACGGTGCGGGGCCGATCAGTGCGCCACGCGCGGATTCGTTGCACATAGGGTTCGAAGACTCCGCGCCGTTCGGCCCGGGCAGCGAGCAGAGGCCGCAGGGCGCCCGGAACGAGCCGTGCGGTGCGCTCGTAGCGGCGCGCGGCCGGTGCAACGGGCAGCAGCTGCCGCGGATCGGCGAGCACTTCGGCCGCGGCCCCGCAGTCGTGCGTGAGCACCGGTGTCCCGACGGCGCTCGCCTCCGCGAAAACGAGGCCGAAAGTCTCGGGCAAAACGAAGTTCGGATAGAACACGCAGAGCGCGCTCGCCACCTCGCCGAGCGCGCGTGCGTGCGGCATGGGCCCGAGCCACTCGATCCCGCTGCGCGCCGCCGCAGGGCCGTCGAGACCCGCACGCCTGAGGCTCTTGTACCCGGGACTGCCGATGGATAAGCGCATGCCGGGCAGCGCATGTCGGACCGCCTGGAATGCATCGAGTGCGAACGGGAGCCCCTTGTTGGGCGAAGAGAGGAAGATGAGCTTCTCCCGATCGACGGCCGCGCCGCCGGCGGCGAGCCTCTCATCGATCGGGTTGTAGATCGTGACGGCGCGAACCCGCTGCGCGACCCCGGCGCGCTCGAGGACAGCCTGCGCCTGCGCGCGCTGGAAATCCGAGACACAGACGAGCGTGACGCCGAGCCGCGCGAGCGTGTCCGCCGCGGCCGCGAGCCGCCGGCCCCGTTTGGAGCCGGGCCGCACGAGATCGTGCAACCAGAGGTACGGTCGTGCGCCGGGAAAGCGCGCGCAGAGCGGCTGGATGACGCGCGGATCGCGCAGGATGATCAGGTGATCGACGCGCTGCTCGCGCGGCTGCGGCGCCTCGCCGGCCGGCGTGCGAACGGAACGGCGCGGTGCGGCGCCGCTCGGCAGAGCCCCCGGGAAGTAGTGACCCTCGGGCTCGGTGCGGTTGTGCTGCATCACGTCCGCATCGAGCGCCTCTGCAATGCGGACGACCGTCGCTTCCGTGCCGCCGAGTGCGGCCTGCTCGAGCGTGCGCAGGCTATAGGGCGCGGGGCAGCCCGAATCGAAGAACAGCACGGGACTCATAGGGTCTGTTGACAGCTCTGCGCAGAGATGTCAACAGACCCGCGTTTCGGCGGGAAGTATATATTGCGCAGCACCGGATCGACGGCGAGCTTTCGGAAGACGCGCGTGCCACCCGCGAAGGCCCCGGGCCTCTCCGCAGTCATCATCACGTACAACGAGGCGGACCGCATCGAGGCGTGCCTGCGCTCGGTCGCGTTCTGCGACGAGATCGTCGTGGTCGACTCGCATTCGGCCGATGGGACTCGGGAGCTCGCGGCGGCGCGCGGCGCGCGCGTCATCGAGCGGGACTGGACCGGCTACCGTTCACAGAAGACTTTCGCCGTCGCGAGCTGCCGCAACGACTGGGTACTCTGTCTCGATGCCGACGAGCGCGTGAGCGATTCGCTGCGCGTGGAGATCGAGCAGCTGCGCGCGAGCGGATTCCCCGGGCACGCAGGCTGGTCGGTTCCGCGGATCACGGATTATTTCGGCCGCTTCCTGCGCCACGGCAATGCCTACCCCGACCGCCTCGTGCGGCTCTACGATCGCCGCCGCGGCGGCTGGGTGGGGCGGGAAATTCACGAGAACACGCGCATCGAGGGGCGCGCGGGACGCCTGCAGGGGCATCTGCTGCACTACTCGTATCGCAGCCTCACCGATCACGAGCAGCGCATGCAGCACTACGCGCAGCTGATGGCGGAGGCGATGCACGCGAGCGGCCACCGCGGGAGCCTCGCGGCGGCGATGCTCCACGCGGGCTGGCGCTTCGTGCGCGGCTACCTATTGAGGCTCGGCTTCCTCGACGGATGGCGCGGTCTCACGTTCGCGCTCGTCGAGGCGCAGTACGTGCGGCAGAAGTACGTGAAGCTGTTTTTGCTCGGCCGAGGTCTGCCGAGTTAGTCAAGGGCGGCTCGAGCCGCCGGCGCCGGCACCGGAGGGCTCGGCGGCGAGAACCGGCGTGACCGTGAGTCCATCGTGGCGGGCGAGCTCGAGCAGTCCACCGGGGCCGACGAGGTGCAGCGCGCCGACGATGACGAGGTAGTCGTGGCTGCCCGTCAGGAACCCTTCGATCTGCGGCATCCAGCGAGCGTTGCGATCGGTGACTAGCGCGCGGTAGAGCTCGGGGAACGTCTGATAATCGCCGGCGAGCAGCTCTGCGAGCTTGCGGGTGTCCCCGGCACGCCAGGCGGCGAGCAGATCGTCCGTGTCATGCCCCGCGTCGCGCATCTCCTCGACCGTGAGGTCGAGGAATCGGCTCTGCTGATCGGGTGTGAGATGCTCGAGCTGACCGAGCTCCTCATCGAGTGTCTCGAGGCCGCGGATCGGCTTGCCGTCGCGCTCCGCCTCGCGCTCGATCTGACGCTCGACACCCTGCTCCGGATCGTAGCCGAGCTTCAGGTACTCGAGGTCGGTGAGCATGAGCGCGACCACCCAAGGCTCGAATCTCTGCAACGTCTCGATCGGCAGGCCGAGCCGCGTGGTCTCGGCCGCCGCGCGCTGGTAGACGTCCTCGCCGACCGCATCGCGCAAGGTGGTCTCACCGGGAAGCAGGCCGTGCTGGAGCATCCACGCCTGCATCGTGTCGGTATCGATGTGGCTCAAGTCGAGCTCCATCACGATCGTGCTCGCGGCGGCGTAGGCACGATCGAACGCGGGCGGGAGCGCCGACTGATCCGATTTGAGCAGGTGCACCGACTCGGCGAGATACACCGTGTTGTGCGCGCCGTGCACCGCCCAGACCGGGCTCTGTGCGCCGGCCCTCAGGCAGCAGAGCAGGCTGATTGCGGCGAGCGCGCGGCGCATGAGTCGACCCAGACCACTTCGCTCTGGAAGGTGCCATCCGGCTGCAGCTCGAGCGTCCGGTAGGCCGGCGGCCGCGGATCGACCGCGAAGTCCTCGGCGCGCGGCATAAACTGCGCGCAGGTCGCGGGGGTGGCGAGCAGCCGCACGCGTCCACGCAGCGCCTCGAAGCTCTGATGCACGTGCCCGAAGAGCACTGCCCGCACGTTGCGGTGAGCGTCGAGGATCCGGAAGAAGTCCTCGGGGTTTTCGAGCCCGACCCGATCCAGCCAGCGGCTCGACATGGGGACGGGGTGGTGATGCAGGCAGACGAGCATGTGCCGCTCGCGCGCGCCTGCAAGCGCGGCGTCGAGCGCGGCAAGGGCGTCATCGTTCAAACGGCCGCTTGCTGCGCCCTCGACGGTGCTATCGAGAAGCACGATGCGCCAGGCACCGAGATCGACCGAGCCGCCGAGCGTGAACGGCGCGCCCGCAAGCTCCCGGCGCATGGCCGCGGGGACGTCGTGATTGCCGGGCAGACAGTGCACCGGCACGCCGAGCCCGGCGAATGCTCGACGAAAGAGCGCATAGCCGGCCGCATCCTCCTGCACGAGGTCGCCGGTCGCGAGAATCCCATCGGGTGGCCAATCACGCGCGCGCGCGTGCGCGATCGCCCCGAGCAGAGCCGGGTACGTGGCGATGCCGCGCAGCTGGGCCGCCTCATCACCGTACAGATGAGGATCCGTGAATTGGACGAGTCGCACCACTCTCATCAGAGGATCGTAGCAGACGTGCATCCCCTCACCGAGTGAACTCGATCATGAGCCTCGAGCGGCGCCGTACGAGCCGCAGGGAGTTTGATGCAGTCCACGATCGGGGAGGCACATAATGTGAGATTCAGACGCCCGATGCTTTCCGAGCGCCTCACGGGGGTGAACGTATGTCTCTTCGTGCCCTGTCTCTGCCGGCCGACATTTACCAATACGTCCTCGAGCACTCCGCGCGCGAGCCCGAGGTGCTCGCACGGCTGCGCGCCGCGACCGAGCCCCTGCCGGGCGCGGAGATGCAGGTGAGTCCCGACCAGGCGCAGTTCATGGCGCTGCTCGTGAGGCTCACGGGCGCGCGACGGGTGATCGAGCTCGGCACGTACACCGGCTACTCGAGCCTTGCGATGGCGCTCGCGCTGCCCGCGGGCGGCCGGCTGGTCACCTGCGACGTGAGCGAGGAATGGACGAGCGTCGCCCGGCGCTACTGGCGCGAGGCGGGCGTCGATGGGGTCATCGAGCTGAAGCTGCAGCCCGCGCTGAAGTCGCTCGAGGAGCTCGAGAAGAGCGAGGGCCCGGGGTGCTTTGATTTCGCGTTCGTCGACGCGGACAAGCCCGGGTACGTGCAGTACTACGAAAGACTGCTGCGACTCGTGCGGCCCGGCGGACTCATTGCGGCAGACAACACGCTCGTGGTCGCGGGCTCGTACGTTGCGCGTCTGGAGAGCGCGATCGGCCGCGCGTTGCGCACATTCAACGATCACGTCCACCACGACGAGCGGGTGGACCTCTCGCTCGTGCCGATCGGCGAGGGCCTCACGCTGCTCAGAGTGCGGTGACGCGCACGGGCACGGACGCGATGCCCCGCCCGGCACCGATGTTAGCGCTCACACATTGCCGATGCAGGGCCAACTGCGCGAGAATGCCCGCCCCCCATGCGGCTTCACCGCCGAGAACGTCAAGCGGAACATCGAGGAACTCATCGGAGCCTAAGGATCACTCGGCATGGCAATCAAGATCGGAATCAACGGCTACGGCCGCATCGGTCGCAACATCCTGCGGGCGCTCTACGAATCGAGGCGGACCGGTGAGATCGAGATCGTCGCGCTCAACGATCTCGGTGATGCGGCGACGAACGCGCATCTCACGCAGCACGACACCGCGCACGGCCGCTTTCCAGGGGAGGTGCGCGTCGACGGGGACTCGATGGTCGTGAACGGCGATCGTGTCCGCGTGCTCGCCGAGCGCGATCCCTCGAAGCTTCCCTGGGGCGAGCTCGGCGTCGAGTTCGTGCACGAGTGCACGGGGTTGTTCACCTCGAAGGCGAAGGCTTCCGCGCACCTCAAGGGCGGCGCGCGCAAGGTCATCATCTCGGCGCCGGGCGACCGGGACGTCGATGCGACGATCGTCTACGGGGTGAATCACGGCGTGCTCAAGGCATCCCAGAGCGTCGTCTCGAACGCTTCCTGCACGACCAACTGCCTGGCGCCGCTCGCGAAGGTGCTGCACGAGAGGATCGGCATCGTCGCGGGGGTGATGACCACGATCCACTCGTACACGAACGACCAGGTGCTGACCGACGTCTATCACAAGGATCTGCGCCGCGCGCGCTCGGCGACGATGTCGCAGATCCCGACGAAGACGGGAGCCGCCGCCGCGGTCGGCCTCGTGCTCCCCGAGCTCAATGGGCGCCTGGACGGCTTTGCGATCCGCGTACCGACGATCAATGTCTCGCTCGTCGATCTGTCCTTCACCGCGAAGCGGGAAACCTCCGTCGAGGAGGTGAATCGCGCGATGCGCGAGGCGGCGCAGGCGATGAAGGGCATCATCGCGTACAACGACGCGCCGCTCGTCTCGGTCGATTTCAATCACGATCCGCACTCGGCCGTGTTCGATGCGACCCTCACCAAGGTCATCGGCGGCACGCTCGTGAAGGCGTGCGCCTGGTACGACAACGAGTGGGGTTTCTCGAACCGCATGCTCGACACGACAGTGGCTTGGTCGAAGGCTGCGTGAGCGCAAAAATTCTGCGGATGACCGAGATCGATCTGCGCGGCAAGCGTGTGCTGATCCGCGAGGATCTCAATGTGCCCGTGCAGGACGGCGCGGTGACGAGCGATGCGCGCATCCGCGCAGCGCTTCCGACGCTCAGAGTGGCTCTGCAGGCCGGGGCACGGGTGCTCGTGCTCTCCCACCTCGGTCGGCCCGAGGAGGGCGTTTACGACGAGGCGCTGTCTCTCGCCCCGGTCGCGGTGCGTCTCTCGGAGCTGCTCGGCAGGCCGGTGCCCCTCAAGAAGGACTGGTTGACGGGCGTCGACTGCGCCCCCGGGGAGGCGGTGCTCTGCGAGAACGTGCGCTTCAACAAGGGCGAGAAGCAGGATGACGAGGCGCTCGCGCGGCGCATGGCGGGGCTGTGCGAGGTGTTCGTGATGGACGCTTTCGCGACGGCGCATCGCGCAGAGGCGAGCACGCACGGCGTTGCGCGCTTTGCGCCGCAGGCCTGCGCAGGCCCGCTGCTCGTCGGGGAGCTCGAAGCGCTCGCGCGCGCGCTCGAGAACCCGGCGCGCCCGCTCGCCGCGATCGTCGCCGGATCGAAGGTCTCGACGAAGCTCACGGTGCTCGAGGCGCTGCTGGCGCGCGTCGACCGCCTGCTCGCCGGCGGCGGGATCGCCAACACATTCCTCGCGGCGACCGGTGTCGAGGTCGGCAAGTCCCTGCACGAGCCGGACATGCTCGATATCGCGCGCAAGCTCATGGCGCAGGCGCGCGCGCGCGGGGCGGAGATCCCGCTCCCGACCGACGTGGTCGTTGCGAAGGAGCTCGCGGCAACCGCACATGCGGACATCCGCTCCATCCACGAGGTGCGCGCGGACGAAAGGATTCTCGACATCGGCCCGGACACCGCCGAGCGTTGGGGCCGTTCGCTCGCGTCGGCAGGCACGATCATCTGGAACGGGCCGATCGGCGTCTTCGAGTACGATCAGTTCGGCGAGGGCACCCGCGCGATCGCGGACGCGATTGCGCGCAGCAAGGCCTTCTCGCTCGCGGGCGGCGGCGACACCCTCGCGGCGATCGAGAAATACGGGGTCGAGGACGGCATCTCTTACATCTCGACGGGCGGCGGCGCATTCCTCGAGTTCGTCGAGGGCCGCAAACTCCCCGCCGTCGCCATTCTGGAGGCTCGCGCAGCGCGCTGACATGGATACCTCGAGAAGGACGAAGATCGTCGCGACAGCCGGGCCCGCCACGGATGATCCCGATGTGCTCCTCGGCATGATTCAGGCGGGCGTGAGCGTGGTGCGGCTCAATGCCTCCCACGGCACACGCGAGGACCTCGGCCGGCGTCTGACGCTCGTGCGCGAAGCGACCGAGCGTGCAGGCACAAGCGTCGCGGTGCTGCTCGATCTCGGCGGGCCGAAGATCCGCATCGAGGGCTTCCAGGGTGGCCCCGTGCAGCTCGCCGAAGGCCAGCCCTTCACGCTCGACACGGCCATGGACTCCAAGGCGGGTACGCAGCGCGCGGTCGGCGTCGCCTACAAGGACCTGCCGCGCGATGTCGCGCGCGGCGATGCGCTGCTGCTCGCCGACGGCCAGATCGTCCTCGACGTGGAGAAGGTCGAGGGCACGCGCATCGACTGCCGTGTGCGGGTGGGCGGTGAGCTTTCGGATCGAAAGGGCTTGAACCGCCAGGGCGGCGGCATCTCGGCGCCCGCGCTCTCCGAGAAGGACCGGGGCGACATTCGCTTCGCGGCCGAGCATCGAGTCGATTACGTCGCAGTCTCCTTCGCCCGCGACGCCGCGGACATCGAGCAGGCGCGCTCGCTCCTGCGCGCGGCGGGCGGGGAGGCGCACATCGTGGCGAAGATCGAGCGGCACGAGGCGATCGCCAATCTCTCCGGCATCCTGGGCGCCGCCGATGTGGTCATGGTCGCCCGCGGCGACCTCGCCGTGGAAATGGGCTACGCGGAGCTCACCGGCCTGCAGAAGACGATCATCCATCAGTCGCGGGCGAATAACCGCGTCGTCATCACGGCGACGCAGATGATGGAGTCGATGATTCAAAGCCCCGTGCCGACGCGTGCGGAGGTGAGCGACGTCGCGAACGCCGTGATGGATGGAACGGACGCGGTGATGCTCTCGGCGGAGTCCGCGACGGGTCGTTATCCCGTCAAGGCCGTGCAGGCGATGGCGCAGGTGATCGGCGGGGCGGAGAAGTACATGCTCGCCCACAGCCGAATGCGCCACCGGGTCGACGGCTCCTTCCAGGGCACCGAAGAGGCGATCGCGATGGCGGTCATGTACACGGCGAACCATATGAAGGTGCGCGCCATCGTCGCCCTCACCGAATCCGGCGCGACGCCGCTGTGGATGTCGCGCATCCGCTCCGACATCCCGATCTACGCCTTCACGCGCCAGCAGGCGACACGCAGGCGCGTGACGCTGTATCGCGGCGTGTATCCGGTCATCTACGATGTGACCACCGCCGCAAGCACCGAGGCGCTCTACGGCTCGATCTTCGCGCGCCTGCTCGAGCTCTCGCTGGTCAAGCACGGCGACCTCGTCATCCTCACGAAGGGCGAGCTCTCGGGGGTCGAAGGCGGCACGAATTCGATGCAGATCCTGAAGGTCAATTGAAGCGAGGCGAGCGGGGCGCCCGCCTGGGCCGGCGCGCGCTGCGTTCAGGACTCGCCGCGCTCGGCATCGTTTGCGCCGCCGCAGCTCTCGCGATCCTCGCCGGCTATCTGCTGCTGCGCGCGTCCCTGCCGCGGCTCGACGGTCGGCTCGTGCAGAGCGGCCTCGCAGCGTCCGTCACGATCGAGCGCGATGCACTCGGAGTCGTGACGATCACGGCGGCGAATCGGACCGATCTCGCCTTCGCGACGGGATTCGCGCACGCGCAGGACCGATTCTTCCAGATGGACCTCGCGCGGCGGCTCGCCGCGGGGGAGCTGAGCGAGCTCGTAGGACGTGCAGCGCTCGAGCAGGACCTGCGCACGCGTCGGTTCCGCTTTCGCGCGGTCGCGCGGCGCGTGCTCGCGCTCGCGACACGCGAGCAGCGCGCGCTTCTGAAGGCCTATACGCGGGGCGTGAATGCAGGGCTCGCGAGCCTCGGCAGTCGACCCTGGGAGTACTGGCTGCTGCGCGCGCGCCCCGCACCGTGGCGCTCGGAGGATTCGATTCTCGTCGGGTACGCCATGTGGTGGCAGCTGCAGTCGGGCGACTTTGCAAGGGAGCGCGGGCGGCGCGAGATCGATGCCCGGCTGGGCGGGCCGGTGTGCGCTGGCGGGTGGAAATGCGCGCTCGAGTTCCTGTATCCGTCGCGCACCGCGTGGGACGCGCCGAACGTGACGGACGAGGCGGCGCTTGCTGCGGAGGACGCGCGCGATGCAGTGCCGCCCGCCATTCCGGGACCGGACGAGGTCGATCTGCGCGGACGCGGCGCATCGAGAGCTGCGGACAGCGCTGGCGGGGCGGGCGCGGGCGGGATGGACAATGGAGCGGGCACGGTGGACGGCGGTGCGGGCGGGGCGGACAGCGGTGAGCCGGCCGATATCGGGAGCAACGGCTGGGCGATCGCGGGGCGGCTCACGGGGAGCGGCGCGGCGCTCGTCGCGAGCGACATGCATCTGCCGCTCGGGATGCCTCCGACGTGGTATCGGGTGCGGCTGCGTATGCCTTCGCTCGATCTGAATGGCCTGACCTTGCCGGGGACGCCGGTGCTGGTCGCAGGCTCGAACGGTCATATCGCGTGGGCTCTCACGAACTCCGATGGGGACTGGGTGGATATGCGGCCGCTCACCTGCCTCGGTGCGGACGACTCGAATCTCCGGACGCCCGACGGGGACATTCCGCTCTCGACCGTCGTCGAGCACATTGGCGTACGCGGCGGAGCGGACGTTCTGCTGCCCGTGAGGTCCATTGCTCGGTCGGCGCAAGTCGCGCTCGGGGCGCGCGCGCCGTTCGGGACGGCCCCCGCGCTGCTGCTCGAGGCTGATCCGGCGGCGCACCGCTGCTGGATCGGGAGCTGGGTCGCGGAGTCGCCGGGCGCAACGAACCTGAATCTGCTCGCGCTGGAGCACGCGACATCGGTGACGGAGACGCTCGCTCTCGCCGCTGGCATGGGTATTCCGGAGCAGAACATCGTCGTAGGGGACAGCACGGGACACATTGGATGGGCGATCGCGGGGCGGATACCTGCGCCGTCGAGCGATGTCGCAGGGTCGACGCCTGCGGTGCCGCTCGGCAACGCCTCGCCGTGGCTCGGCGGCGATGCCGCGCCGCATCTCAATGATCCGCCGATCGGGCGCGTCTGGACCGCGAACGCCCGGCCGATCGAGGACCCCACTTCGCTTGCCGAAATCGGGGGCGACGATGCGTCCGTGGGCGCGCATTATGTTCTCGGCGCGCGCGGGCGCCAGATCCGCGATTCGCTCCTGGGACTCGCCGGTGCGGCGAATCCGCGCGACATGCTGCATATCCAGCTCGACGACCGCGCCATCTTCCTCACGCGCTGGCGAGACCTCATGCTCGAGCTCCTCGATGCGAGGACTGTCGCCGGCCGGCCCGCACGCGCGCAAATGCGCCGGCTCCTTGCCGCGTGGGATGCGCGCGCTGATGTCGACTCGGTCGGCTATCGGCTCGTGCGGGTGTTCCACGATCGAACCGAGAACGCCGCGTGGGCCATGATCCTGCGGTCGCTCGGGATCGACTCGGCCGCCCCGGACGAGAACGATGCGCCGCCGGTACCGCTGCAGTTCGAGCGCGCGCTGTGGACGCTCGTCACCCGCCAGCCGCTCAACTGGCTCGGCGCGGCGTATCCGAGCTGGCGTGCCTTCCTGCTCGATGAGATCGACGCCACGGCGGCTTCGCTCGCGAGGCGTTGCGGCGGTCTTGCACGCTGCCGATGGGGAGCCGCGCACCCTGTGCATATCCGGCATCCCCTGTCGCGCGCGATTCCATTTCTTTCCCGCCTCATCGATCTTCCGACTCTCGAGCTGCCCGGAGATCACGACATGCCGCGCGTGCAGGACGGAGCATTCGGAGCCTCGGAGCGGTTCGCCGTCTCCCCGGGCCACGAGGCGCAGGGATATCTCGAGCTGCCGGGCGGTCAGTGCGATCATCCGCTCTCCCCGTATTTCCGCGCCGGGTTTCGCGCCTGGGCGCTTGGCGAGCCGGCAGCCTTTCTGCCGGGACCCGTCGAACACCGACTTGTGCTACAAGCGGGCGGGGAGCGCTAAACTGAGCGTCATGAAGCGGGGGCGGCGAGCGGTCCGGGCGCGTGCGGTCGTTTGACACCTTCTCATCGCCGTCCCGGGCACGCAGGCCCGTCGTCGGGCTGGTGCTCACGGGCGGCGGTGCACGCTCGGCATATCAGGTCGGTGTTCTTCGAGCGCTCTCGGAGCTGCTGCCGCGCGGCCGCAATCCCTTCCCCGTCATCGTCGGCACTTCCGCGGGCGCAGTGGCCGCGGCGGTCCTCGCCTCGCAGGCCCATCGTTGGCGGCGGGCCGTGGTGGGGCTCGAGGACGTTTGGGGCAACTTCAGAGTCTCGCAGGTCTTCGAGGTCGGCTCGTGGCACATGCTGCGCGCGGGACTTCACTGGCTGCTCGCGCTCGCAACCGGCGGCCTCATGCTCGCGCCGCCCAGATCGGTCCTCGATAACGCCCCGCTCCGGGCGCTGCTCGGGGCGCGTGTCGAGTGGCGCGGCATCCGCCTGGGCATCGAGCGCGGACACCTGCGCGGTTTCGCGCTCTGCTCAACGAGCTACGCGACCGGCCAGTCCGTCACGTTCTACGACGGAGACGAAGGGATCGTGGACTGGGCCCGCTCGCAGCGCCTCGGCAGGCGCACGGAGCTCACGCTCGATCACCTCATGGCGAGCGTCGCCATCCCGCTCTTATTCCCGCCCGTGCGCATCGGAGAGGAATACTTCGGGGACGGTGCGATGCGGCAGGTCAATCCTCTGAGCCCCGCCGTGCACCTCGGAGCGGACCGGCTCCTCGTGCTCGGCGTGCGCGCGCGGCGGGCCGCGGGCGTCGCCACCACCGAGATTCCCGCGGCCATGCCGACGCCGGGCCAGATATTCGGGTTCATGCTCGACACACTGTTCACGGATCAGATCTTCGCCGATCTCGAGGAGCTCGAGCGCATGAACGACCTCGTCCGGGCGGCGCCGAGCGCCGCGCCCGGGCTGCGCCTCATCGAGACGCTGATGCTGGCGCCGAGCGTCGACCCGCGCGAGCTCGCGGCGCGCCACGTGAGCGAGATGCCGACGGGACTGCGCGCGCTGCTGCGAGTGATCGGCGCGGGCGACCTCGCGGGCAGCCAGCTCGCGAGCTATCTGATGTTCGAGGCCCCCTTCACGCGCGACCTCATCGAGCTCGGGTACCGCGATGCGATGGAGGCGCGCACGGCGCTTCTCGCGTTCATGAGCGGCGAGCGGCTGCCGCCGGTGCTCACTGCGTCGGGGGTGGCGCAGGCGACGTGAGCAGCGGATTTCGGGTTTATGCCATTCACCGGAATTCTCGCCCGAGACGCTTTGCCTAAACGGCGACGCAGGCGGAGAGCAGGGCGATGAGGCCCAAGGGGACACCTAGCCGCAGCCAACGGCGCCTGCGCGGCAGGGCGACGACTAACATTCCTATCCCAAGGAGTATCAAGCAGACCGATATCAGCTCGGCCTGAGTGAATGCAAAGCCGAGGAAATGCAGCCGTGGATCGATGCGGATCTTCTCGATCAGCAGCCGCTCGAAACCGGCGCAGAGGAGGTAAAGCGCGAAAACACTTCCAACAGGCCGCGGCCGATTCGACCACCTCTGCAGCATCGAAAACATCAGCAGTGCCGCCACGCACTCGTAAATGGGCGTGGGATAGACTCCAGGAGGCAGTATGGCTTCGCCGATGATGTTGCCTTGATAGGTCTGGGCCCAAAGCCACATCGGCACCCAGTGCGGCTTCAGCGCCAGATTGGCCGCGATGCCCCAATCGCCATCCCCGGAGATCTGGCAGCCTATGCGACCTACCGCATATCCCAGCAGCAACGCGGGCGCCGCGCTGTCGAGCATTGCCGCAACCGGAATACGGCGCCGCCGCACGAACCATATACCCGCGAGCGCGCCAAAGAGCAGACCACCGTAAATCGCGAAGCCGCGGCGCGAGAATATGAACGGCGCCGGGTCGGCCGCGAACTGCGGCAGGTGATCCAGAATATCAAACACGCGGGCGCCGACGATGCCCGCAAGCAGCGTGATTGCGATCAGATCACCGACGATTCGATGTGAACCGGCGGGTAGCCGATCGAACGCCTCGGCGCGACGAACGTTGAGCGAAAACGCGCGAGCGGCAAGCACTACCGCGAGTGCGACACAAAGGCCGAACATCGGTATCGGCAGCGGGATGTTCACGCCGAGGACGGCGTGTAGGAGATCACCGAGGTACGGAAAAGAGCCGTTCAGGCGAACATCTCCCGCAGAAGCCGCTTCTGCACCTTGTCGCTCGCGTTGCGCGGCAGCGCATCCAAAAATTCCACCCGCCGCGGGCGCTTGTAGGATGCGAGATGTGCGCGGCAATGCGCTTCGAGCTCCGCGCCGGTCGCGTGCTTGCCGGGCCAGAGCACGACCGCGGCGCATACGGACTGTCCGTAGAGGGGGTCGGGTAGTGCGAACACAGCGACGTCGCGCACCGCGGGGTGCGCGGCGAGGACGTTCTCGACCTCCTTCGGATAGATATTCTCGCCGCCGCTGATGATCACATCCGTGCGGCGGTCGACGAGCGTGAAGAAGCCTTCGGGTTGCACGCGCGCCAGATCGCCGGTGTAGATCCACCCGTCGCGGATCGCCTCGCGCGTGGCCTGCAGGTTCCGCCAGTAGCCGATCATGCCCATCGTGCGCTGATTGACGATGATCTCGCCGATGCCGCCGACGGGGACCGGATTGCCCTGATCGTCGACGATGCGGCTCTCGGTGAGGAGCGCCTGCCGGCCCGTGCTCTGCGACCAGCGCTCGTGGTCCTCCGGGCGCAGGGCGCTCACCATCCCTGCTTCCGTCGAGCCATAGAGCTGATTGAAATTCGCGCGCGGGAAGCGCTCCCGGGCCTTCGCGAGGATGGGCGGCGTGATCGGCATCGAGCCGTAGAAGATCTTCTCGAGGCTCGAGAGATCGAGCTCCCCGACGCGCGGATGGAAGGCGAGCATCGCGAGCGTCGTCGGCACGAGGATGGCGAGCGTGATGCGGTGCTTCTCAATGAGCGCAAAGATCGCCTCGGGATCGAAGCTGCCGCGATGGATGATGCCGGTCGATCCCATGAACAGCGACTGGTGCAGTGCCATGTTGAGCCCCGCGGCGTGGAACATCGGCACTGCCATCAGATACACGTCGTCGTGACGCATGCGCGTCTCGATCGCCGTGGCGAGATAGATCTTGAAATACGTCGCGTGTGCGACGAGCACGCCCTTGGGCAAGCCAGTCGTGCCGCTCGTGTACATGATCACGCACGGCGACTGCGGGTCGACGGTGACCGGCGGGTCGGTCGCGGGGCAGGTCCGCGCGAGATCGTCGGCCGAGGGAAAGCTTGCGTCCGCGCCGGGCGGCGGCGGGCCCCCGCCCGTCGCTCCGGCGGCTCCGTCCATCCATCCCGTTCCCGGCGGGGCGCCCGGCGCGTCGGTCAACGCAATGAGGCGCGGCGCCGGCGCGCCCTGCGCGATCGCTTCGCGGGTTGCGCGCTCGAAGCCTGGCTCGAGAAGCATCACCCGCGGCTCGGCGTCGCGGAGCACGTGCCGGATCTCCTCGGGACCGAAGCGGAAGTTCATGGGCACGAGCAGCGCGCCGCACTTGGCTACGGCCTGCGTGACGACCGCGTAGTCGAGCCTGTTGAAAGCAAGCAGCGCTACCCGATCGCCGGCCTCGACGCCCGCCGCGATGAGCGCGTGCGCGAGCCGGTTGGAACGACGGTCGAGCTGCGCATACGTGAGCTCGACGCCGTTCATGATCAACGCGGGCTTGTGCGGGTAGCGAACGGCATTCAGCCGCGATAGATCGCCGACGACGAGCATGGCGCGGTCAGCGCTCCGCGAGGGACAGTACGGCGCTTGCTGCCGCGATGAGCTCGCCGTCCGAGGCGCTCTCGCGACCCGCTGCGGCGCCAGGCTCCGAGGTGGCCGCCGGGCCGCTCGGGCCCGCTGAAAAGAGCTGCGCTTCTGCGAAGAGGAGCTTCCGGCCCGCGCGCACGATGCGCCCGCGCGCGATATAGCGCGCGGGCGGTGCGGGACGCAGGAAATGAATGTTCATCGAGGCGGTGGCGAAGGCGCGCTGATCGGTCGCGAGCTGCGCGTGCGCCGCGAACGCCATCGCGAAATCGAGGAGGGCCGTGACGATCCCGCCCTGCAGCACGCCGCCGCCGTGGGCGAACCGGGCAGGCGGATCGAACGCGAGAACCGCGGCCCCGCCGTCGGGTGAGACTTCCAGTACCTCGGCCTCGAGCTCGCGGGCGAGTGGATTGCTCGCGAGCGGCGCCGGCAGACGGCCGCCCTGCGTGAGCTCGAGAACGAGGTCGCGATCGCTGTTCATGAGGCGTAAGGGGCTAGGTGACGCATCGACGTGTGCACGTGCGTACGCAAGGATTCACTCGCCGCGGCGCTCGAGTCGCGTGGAAGGATTATTCGCGATCTGGTAAAAAGAAACAATTGTTACGATCGCCGCCTCGCCTTCTTGAGGAGTCTCATCGTGCGTGAAGTGTTCGTCCTCGGCGTCGCGATGACGCCCTTCGGCCGCCATCTCGAGAGGTCCTGCGCGGACCTCGGACGCGAGGCCGCGCAAGGGGCGCTCGCCGATGCGGGTGTCGCGGTCGCAGACGTGGAAATCGTCTTCTACGCGAACACCGTGCAGGGGGCTATCGAGGGCCAGTACGGAATGAAGGGACAGCATGCGCTGCTGCCGATCGGGATCGATGGCGCGCCGATCGTCAACGTCGAGAATGCCTGCACGGGAGGCAGTACCGCTTTCAACCTTGCGGTCACGCAGGTCGCAGGCGGTTCAGCGCAGGTTGCGCTGGCGGTCGGTGCCGAGAAGCTCAACACGGAGGATCGCGCGCGCCGGCAGGCCTCGTTCTCGCAGCCGGGCGATCTCGCGCAGATCACCGAGTTCCTGCGCCGCTATGCCCCGCTCGTCGAGGATGTGATGCCTCCTCCCGAGGCGCTGATCGACGAGTCGCTCCGCAGTCCCTTCATGGACGCCTACGCGCTCAACGCGAAGCTTCACATGAAGAGATACGGCTCGACCTGGCGGCAAATCGCCGCGGTGTCCGCCAAGAATCATCGCCATTCGGCGCTCAATCCCCTCGCGCAATACCGCAAGCCGATGAGCGTCGAGGAGGTGCTCGCCGCACGCATCATCGCGTGGCCGCTGACGCTTCCCATGTGCGCACCGATCAGCGACGGCGCGGCGGCGGCTGTCGTCTGCTCGCGCGAGGCGCTCGGGCGCCTCGGTGCGCGGCGCGCGGTGCGTGTGTGCGCGAGCGTGATGCGCGGCAATCGCAGGCGTGCGATCGAGGACTCTGCCAACGGGGCGCTTCGGGCTGCGGCGCGCGCCGCGTTCGATCAGGCCGGCATCTCCCCGCGAGACATTTCCGTCGCGGAGGTGCACGATGCCACCGCTTACGGTGAGATGGCGCACCTCGAGCTCACGGGTCTGAGCGAGCCCGGCGAGAGCGGCGCGCTTGCGGAGAGCGGCGCGAGCGCGCTCGGCGGGCGCATTCCCGTCAATGTCTCGGGCGGGCTCGAGTCCAAGGGCCATCCGGTCGCGGCGACCGGGCTCGCACAGGTCTTCGAGCTCACGCAGCATCTGCGCGGCGAGGCGGGCGAGCGCACGGTGGCGGGTGCGCGCTACGCGCTCGCCTCCTGCGGCGGCGGTTTCTTCAACGTCGAGGAAGGCCTGTCGACGGTGACCATTCTCGGACGCCACGACGTGCGCGGCGCCTGACGCCGCGGCTCGGCGGGATCCTGAGCGGCAGGGCACGATTCGGAGCTGGCGGTGCGGGTCATCGATTTCTTCGACAAGGGCGTCGCGATCGACCGCGATCGCCCGTTCCTCATCGACGATGCGGTTCGCCGCACCTATGGCGAGACGCAGGCGATGTCCCACCGGATCGCGAATGCCCTGCGACGCGCCGGCGTCGCACCGGGCACGAAGGTCGCCGTCCTCAGCGGGAATGCGGCACGCGCCTTCGAATGCGTCATCGGTCTCGTGCGCGCGGGCTGCGTTTGGGTGCCCCTCAACGCGCGCAATACCGTCGAGGACTCGATCTACGCGCTCGAGCACACGGACACGGAGGTTCTCTATTACGGCCGGGCGTTTCGCGAGTCGGTGCGGCAGCTGCTCGCGGCCTGCCCGCGCATCGTGCACGCGGTCTGCATCGAGGAAGAGGACCCGCCGTATCCCTCGCTGGAGCGCGAGACGCGTGGGCTGCCGGACCGATCGCCGGAGGTGCGCGGGCTGCTCGAGGAGGTGGTGACGCTTTTCAGCTCCGGAGGAACGACGGGGCAGCCGAAGGGCGTCATGATGACGCACCTTGCCTGGCAGACCTGGATCGCGGCCTCGCAGCGCCTTCTCTGGCACGATCACGCGATCCACCTGGTCGTCGCGCCGATGACGCATGCCGCGGGCGGCGTGACGCTCATGATGTCGGCGATGGGGGCGACGAACGTCATCCTGCCCGGGTTCGACCCGGTGCGCGTGATGAGGGCCATCGAGGAGCACCGGGTCACGCACCTGTTCCTGCCGCCGACCGCCGTCTATCGCCTGCTCGCGCATCCGGACGTGCGCCGCCACGATTATTCATCGTTGCGTTACTTCAACTATGCCTCCGCCCCGATGGCACCGGAGAAGATCAAGGAAGCAATGCAGGTGTTCGGGCCGGTGATGATGACGGGGTTCGGACAAACGGAGCTCGGCCCGAACGTCACCTTCTTCTCGCCCGAGGATCACCGCCGCGTGCTCGCATCGGGCGATGAGCGCAGGCTCGCGAGCCTCGGCCGTCCGACGCTGCTCGCCCGCGTCGAGGTGATGGACGATGAGGGCCGCCTGCTGCCCTGCGAGACGCCCGGCGAGATCGTCGTGCGCACGGGCGCCGTCATGAAGGGCTACTACAAGAATCCCGAGGAAACCGCGCGCGTTTGCGTCCACGGGTGGCATCACACGGGGGACATCGGCTTCAAGGATCGCGAGGGCTGGGTATACCTCGTCGACCGCAAGCGCGATATGCTGATCTCGGGCGGCTTCAACATCTACCCCTCGGAGATCGAGAAGACCGTGATCGCGCATCCTGCGGTGCAGGACTGCGCCGTCGTCGGCGTTCCGGACGCCGACTGGGGCGAGGCGGTGAAGGCCGTCGTCGAGCTCAAGGCGGGTATCGGCGTCGAGGCGGCAGAGCTCGATGCGCTCTGCCGTGCGCGGCTTGCCAGCTACAAGGTGCCGAAGTCTTTCGAGTTCTGGCCGGAGCTGCCGCGCAGCGCCGCCGGGAAGGTGCTGCGCCGCAAGGTCCGTGAGCGGTTCTGGCAGGACCGGACGCGGAACATTTGAGCGCGGCGGCGCGGCCGGGACGCTCCCCGGCTCGCAGGCGCCGCCGCCGAGGTAGTCACGATGTCTTTCAAACATCTCCTGATGGAGCACCGCGGCCGGGTGAGCTGGGTCTATCTCAACCGCCCGCAGGCGCTCAATGCGATCTCCTACGAATGCATGCGCGAGCTGCGCGAAGCGTGGACCGAGCTCCGGGACCGTGAGGAGACGCGCGTGATCGTCGTCTCCGGCAAGGGCCGCGGGTTCTGCGCGGGAGCGGATCTCACCGATGCGCCGAGCGCGGGGCAAGCCACGGGTCCGCAGGCGCCGTTCCTTCAGGCCGGCACGCGCATGGAGGAGGTGCTGCTCTCGATGCCGAAGCCGGTGATCGCCGCGATCAACGGCATCTGCTGCGGAGGCGGCCTCGAGCTTGCGATGATGTGCGACTTCATGGTCGCCGCCGAGTCGGCGAAGATCGGCGATGCGCACGCGAATTTCGGTGCGCTGCCCGGGGGCGGCGCGACGGTCCGGCTGCCCCGAATCGTCGGCGTCAACTGGGCGAGATACCTCATGTACACTGGCGATCTGCATCCGGCTGCGGACATGGCCGCGATCGGACTCATCTGTCGGGTGGTAAAGGACGAGGCGCTCGAGAGCGAGGTGCAGGCGATCGCCGAGAAGATCGCGAGCAAGAGTCCGCTCGGCGTCAGGCGCATGAAGCAGCTGATCCGCGACGGGCTCGATATGCCGGCGGAGCTCGCGATGAGGATGGAGAAGCTCGTCTCCGCCGAGCACATGCGGTCGAATGACGCGGCCGAGGGTGGGCGAGCGTTCAAGGAGAAGCGCAAGCCGGAATTTCGCGGCAACTGAAGGAGCAACTGCGTGGACATCGAGAACAGTGTCGCCGTCGTGACCGGCGGAGCTTCGGGCCTCGGCGAAGGAACGGTCGAGCGGTTCATCGCCGGTGGCGGCCGCGTCGGCATCTTCGATTTGAACGAGGAGCGCGGACGCGCGGTCGCGGGGCGCCACCCGGGACGGGCGATCTTCGCGCGCGTGGACGTGGTGGACGAGGCTTCGGTCGCGGCCGGGCTCGCCGCAGTGCAGTCGGCCTTCGGCGCGCTGCGCATTTGTGTCAACTGCGCTGGAATTCCGGGCCACGTCGCGCGCACGGTGAGCAAGAAGGGCCCCTTCCCGCTCGCCGAGTTCACGCGGGTCATCCAGATCAACCTGATCGGGACGTTCAATGTCGCGCGGCTCGCCGCCGCGGAGATCCTGAAGAGCGCTCCGGCCGGGCCGAGCGGCGAGCGGGGCGTCATCGTCAATACCGCCTCGCTCGCGGCGTTCGACGGCCAGATGGGTCAGACGGCCTACTCTGCGAGCAAGGCAGGCGTGGTCGGCCTCACGCTGCCGATGACGCGCGATCTGTCGCAGTTCGGCGTGCGCGTCTGCGCCATCGCGCCGGGACTGTTCGAGACGCCGATGGGCGCCGGGGTGCCCCCGGAAGTGAAGGAGCGGCTGGTCGGAACGCTCGAGTTCCCGAAGCGCATGGGCTCGCCTTCGGAGTTTGCCGCGCTCGTCGCCCACCTCGTGGAGAACGCTTACCTCAACGGCGAGGTCATCCGGATCGACGCGGGAACGCGCGCGCCGCCGCGCTGAGATGAGCGCTCGGCGAGCTCGAACTGGAATCTCCGCATGAAGCTCGCGAGCTTCCACGTCGAGGGGCGAGACCGCATCGGAGCGGCGATCGCCGAGGATGCGCTCATCGACCTGGCCGAAGCGGTGGCCGCCGCGAGAGGACGATCGAACACCGGTGCACCCGAGGATGCGCTCGATGCTGCGTTCGGCGCGGCGGAGCTTGGCGCGGCGGCGCTTTCGGATCTCATCGCGCTGATCGAGGCCGGTGAGCGCGCGCTCGGCGCGATCCGCCGTGCCGTCGAGCTCGCCCGCGCACGGCCCGACAGCGTGCGCAGGTATGCCGTGGACGCCGTTCGCTGGCATTCGCCGGTGCGCCGCCCGTCGAAGCTCGTGTGCCTCGCGCTCAACAACAGCGCCAACAAGGACCGCATCCTCTCGGGGCCGAAGCACCCCGCGTCGTTCATCAAGGGCGCGAACGCGCTCACCGGACACCGCGAGCCGATCGTCATCAAGCCCGCGTATGGGCGCTGCCATCCGGAGCCCGAGCTTGCCGTGGTGATCGGGCGCCGCGCGAAGGACATCCGCGCCGAGGACGCGTATGGGTACGTGTTCGGCTACACGATCCACAATGACATCACCTCGCCCACGATGCGAGGGGAAGATACCTTCCATTACCGGGCGATCCACCCGGCCAAGGACGATCCCTCGCGCATCGAATACGTGGAGACCTGGGTGAGCTATCCGGGCCGGTACAAAGGCAGCGATACGTTCTCGCCGCTCGGACCCTGGCTCGTCACGCGCGAGGAGATCGCCGATCCGCATGCGCTCACGGTGAGCTGCCATCATCGCGGCGAGCTCGTGACGGAGGACAGCACTCAGAATCTCTTCTACAAGGTTCCGGAAGTGCTCGCGTTCCTTTCCGAGTACATGACGCTCCTGCCGGGAGACGTGGTGTCGATGGGGACGGCGCTCAAGCGCTCCGCCCCAGGCGTGCGGGCCGTGCAGAACGTGGAGCTGAACGAGCTCGGCGGACCGATCTCCGTGACCATATCGGGGATCGGCACGCTCGAGAATCCCGTGGAGCTCGTGCGCTGAGTCGGTCGACGGTCTGCGGATGAAGCAATGGCTGATCGAGACCTCGCCGAGGGCCTTCCCGAGGATCCCGAGATGAAACCCTCCGAGGAGGCATTTGCCGAGCCCTTCCCGGGCACCTACCTGCTGACGGTCTCGCTTGCACAGCAGGCCTACCGGCTGAGCGCGTTCTGCCGCAGCCTGATGCTTCCCGAGAACCGGGCGGCTTTCAAAGCGGACGAGGCAGGCGCGATGAGCCGGTTCGGCCTCACCGAGGCGGAGATCGGCATGGTGCGCGCGCGCGACTGGCTTGCGATGGTGCGCTACGGGGTCAATCACTTTCTCGTCTTCCGGGTCGCAGGCGCGGTCGGCGTCGGGCTCACGGGCGCGGCGGCGCAGATGCGCGGCGAGACGCTCGAGGCGTTCAAGCGCACCCGCCGGGTCTGGGAAGCGCGCTGAATGGGGCGGATCATCGCAGGGCTCGGTTCGCCGCATGCGCCCGCCGTCGGTGCCGCGGTCGATCGGCATGACGAGGACTCGCCGTACTGGAAGCCGCTGTTCGACGGCTACAAGCCGATGCGCGCCTGGCTCGAGCGCGAGCGGCCGGATGTGTGCATTCTCTTCTCCAACGACCACTTCACCTCCTTCTTTCTGGACGTGATCCCGACGTTCGCGCTCGGCGTGGCGGGGACGCACGAGATCGCCGACGAGGGTTGGGGTAAGCGCGCGCTTGCCCCCGTGCCGGGCGACACGGAGCTCGGATGGCACCTGGCGCGCTCGCTGGTGGAGGAGGGCTTCGATCCGGCAGTGTGCCACCGCATGCCGCTCGATCACGGATGCCTCTCGCCCTTGTCGGCGCTCTTTCCATGGGAGCCGGGATGGCCCATCCGGGTCATCCCGATCCTCGTGAACGTGCTGCATTTTCCGATTCCGACGCCGGCGCGCTGTTTCGAGCTCGGCCGGGCCGTGCGGCGCGCCGTCTCGAGCTACGAGGACGAGGTGAAGGTCGTCGTGCTCGGCACCGGGGGGCTCTCGCACCAGCTGACGGGCGAGCGCTTCGGATTCATCAATCCCGAGTGGGATGCCGAGTTCCTCGACCGGCTCGAGCGCGATCCCGCATCCCTCGCAGCACTGACGCATCGCGATTACGTCGAGCGGGGCGGAAGCGAGAGCGTGGAAGTCATTCTGTGGCTCGCCATGCGCGGGGCGCTGTCGGAGCGCGTGCGCTGCGTGCACCGCAATTACTATCATGCGACGCTCACGGGCTATGCGCAGGTGATCTTCGAGGACGACGAATGAAGCTCAGCACCGATCGCATTCTCACCACCCACGTCGGGAGCCTGCCGCGCTCGGCGGCGGTAACCGATGTGCTGCTCAGAAAAGAGCGCGGCGAGCCATACGACCGCGGCGAGTTCGAGCGCGTCGTGCGCGAGGCGGTGAGCGAGATTGTCGCCCGTCAGGTCGCGACGGGGATCGACGTCGTGAGCGACGGTGAGACGGCGAAGATCGGCTACGCCACCTACATCAAGGACCGCCTGGCGGGCTTCGGCGGGGAGAACACCGCACGGCCGCACTTGGACCTGCGCGATCACCCCGATTTGCGCAAGCGCATGACCGCGTTCACCGGCCCGCAGACTTTCAAGCGGCTCTGCTGCATCGCTGCAGTGCGGCTCGAGGACACCGAAGCCGTGCGTCAGGACATCGCCAACTTCCGCGCGGCGCTCGTGCGCGCGCCGGCGACGGATGCGTTCCTCAATGCCGCCTCGCCGGGGGTGGTGTCCTCGTTTCAGCCCAATCGCTATTACCCGACGCACGAGGCGTACGTCGAGGCGGTCGGGGAGGTGATGCGGCAGGAGTACGAGGCGATCGTGTCGGCGGGCTTCGTTCTGCAGGTGGATTGTCCGGACCTTGCGATGTCGCGCCATACGGGATTTCAGGACCTCACCGACGATGAATTTCTGCGCCGCGCGGCTCATCACGTGGAAGTGCTGAACGAGTCGCTGCGGAACATCCCGGCCGAGTCCGTGCGCATGCACGTGTGCTGGGGGAATTACGAGGGACCGCACGACCATGACATTGCGCTCGAGAAGGTCCTCGGGATCGTTTTGAGAGCGAAGCCGCAGGCGATCTCGTTCGAGGCGTCCAATCCGCGCCATGCGCATGAGTGGATCGTGTGGCGCGCGGCGAAGCTGCCCGACCACAAGGTGCTGATCCCGGGCGTGCTCGACTCCTCGACCAATTTCGTCGAGCACCCGGAGCTCGTCGCGCAGCGCATCGCCGCCTTCGCCGACATCGTCGGGCGCGAGCGCGTGCTCGCGGGCAGCGATTGCGGCTTTGGCACGTTCGCGGGTTACGGCAAGGTCGACCCCGACGTGGCGTTCAAGAAGCTTCGCTCGCTCATCGAGGGCGCGCGGATCGCGAGCGGGCGGCTGTGGCGCAGATGAGGGATGACGTGGAGCGCGAGTGCGTTCGCTTGGTGCTGCGCTCTCTGCGGGCTTTCGATAAGCAGGACTGGACGGCGTATGCGGAGCTGTTCACCGAGGACGGCGTGTTCATCCGCGCCAATGCGCCCGGGGAGCCGCTCGCGGGCCGCGAGGCCATCCATCGGGCGCTCGAGGAGCGGCCCGCCTCGCGCCTCACGCGGCATCTGTGCACGAATCTGGAGATAGAGGTGCTCGATGCGGAGCACGCGCGCGGGTTCTGCTATCTGCTGCTATATGCCGGCGATGCGTCGCAGCCCGAAGCGGCTGACGGCAGGCCGGCCGACGGCGTGAAGCGCGTTGGCGAATACCGCGATACCTTCGTACGCACAGCGGTCGGCTGGCGCATCGGGCGGCGCGAGGGGCGGCTGGTTTTTCATACGGGCCCACCGCTCAATCCTTGAGTTCCCCCGAGGCGACCGCCCGAGCGTCGCCGGCCGACATACCCCACTTCTCGAGAAGGTTCACCACATCAGGGCCTACGGCAGGTGCGTGGGCTGTGGGCGTCGCCGAGAAGCGCGGCGCAGGCCCCGGCACGGGCTTCTCGCCGGCGAACACGCCGCGCGCGGCGTTGTGCCGGTGGCCGGGCGCCTCGCTCATGCTGAGCACCGGCGTCACGCAGGCATCCGTCCCTTCGAGAAGCCGTGCCCATTCATCGCGCGTCTTCGTGCGGAAGACGGTCGCGAACGCCTCGCGCAGCCGAGGCCAGCTGGAACGATCGTCGCGCACCGGCAGAGCGGCCTCGTCCAGTCCGAGCGCGCGGACGAGCGCCCGATAGAAGGGCGGCTCGAGTGCGCAAACGACGACATATTTCCCGTCCGCCGTTTCATAGGTCGTGCCGTATGGGCATCCACCGTCGAGCAGATTCGAGCTGCGCTCCTCGCGCCACAGACCGTGATTGCGCAGCGAGTAGATCATGCTCATGAGCGAGGCGGCGCCATCGACCATGGCCGCATCGACGACCTGTCCGGCACCGCCGGCCCGTACGTGGAGCAAGGCGGCGAGCACGCCCATCGCGAGGTACAGGGCGCCGCCTCCGAAGTCCGCGACGAGGTTCAGGGGCGGGCACGGCGGCCGGTCCGGATAGCCGATCGAGTGAAGTGCGCCGGTGAGTGCGAGATAGTTCGGATCGTGGCCGGGCGCGTGCGCGAGCGGCCCCGTCTGGCCCCAGCCCGTCATCCGGCCGATCACGAGCCGCGGGTTGGCGGCGAGACACACGCCGGGTGCCACGCCCAGCTTCTCGAGCACTCCAGCGCGGAAACCTTCGATCAGGGCATCAGCATGCGGAAGAATGCGCAGCAGGCGATCGCGGTCCGCCGGGGTCTTCAAATCGAGCGTGATCCGGGTGCGTCCGCGCCAGATGGGATCCTCGCTCTCCGGGACCGGGAAGAGCGGCGGACCGTGCGCAGGCGCAGCGACGCGCAGCACGTCCGCACCCATGTCCGCGAGCAGCATTGCGCAGAAGGGTGCCGGCCCTATGGCTGCGAGCTCGACGATGCGAATGCCCGAGAGCGGACCGCCGCGCAGGCTCGTTGTGGCTGTCGTGGTCATTTCAGCGGCATCTCCGCGTCTTCAGCAACGCCGACGAACATTAATGGATGATGGCCCATCATGGCGAGACAAAGTCGGGAGCTTTCCGCGTATCCTGACTTGCAACTACCGCGACGTTGAGGAGCAAACCGTGGCACGCAAAACGAGCTCGACGCGCAGCAGGCGGCCCTCGCGGCCCTCACGGCCCGCGCGCCCGTCGCGCACGATGCGCACGATGCGAGCGCCGCGGGGGGCGCGCAATGCGCGCAATGCGCGACCCGCCCGCGCCGCCGGCCTGACCCTCGCAGACCGCATCGCCGTCCAGGAACTGCTCGCACGCTACGCCTGGGCGCTCGACACCGCAGACGTGGATGGCTTCATCGCCTGCTTCACGCCGGACGCGGTGGTCATCGAGGAGGTGTTCGAGGAGCCGGATCGCTGGGAGGGCCATGCGAATCTGCGCCGCCTGGCCGAGCACTACAAGAACGTTCCGGACTTCCCGGGCCGCCAGCATCACGTGAGCCAGGTGCTCGCCGAAGGCAACGCGCGGCGCTGTGCGGTGCGCTCGTTCACTTTCGTCACCGAGTGCCGGGGCGAGCCTCCCTACGTTGTGCGCTTCGCCGGCTACTACGAGGACCAGGCGGTGAAAGTGCGCGGCGAGTGGCTGTTCGAGCAGCGGATCATCCGGCTCTGGGACGGCCCGGTGCTGGCGCGGTTCCCGGGACGCGATGGCAGCCGCGTCCCTCGCAAGCGGCCGCCTCAGCTCGTCATCGTACGAACGTAACGGCATCGGGTGCGCGACGGAGGCGAAAATTATGGTAGAAATCGGGGAGGGGAGCACCGCCCCGTCGCAACGGGACAGCATCGTGGCCGCATCGAATCGTCGTCGCGTATCGCGCCGCGCCGCGGAGGAGGCTGTGCGCACGCTGCTCGCGTGGGCCGGCGACGAGCCGGGGCGTGAGGGGTTGCGCGACACGCCGAAGCGCGTCGTCAATGCGTACCGGGACTGGTTCTCGGGATACTCGATCGACCCCAGGGAGTACCTGCGTCGCACGTTCGAGGAAGTCGACGGGTACGACGAGATGGTCGTGCTGAGGGACATCTCGTTCGACTCGCATTGCGAGCATCACATGGCTCCGATCATCGGCCGCGTGCACGTCGGCTATCTGCCGACGAACAAGGTGGTCGGCATCAGCAAGCTCGCGCGCGTCGTCGAGGGCTACTCGCGGCGCTTCCAGGTGCAGGAGAAGCTCACCGCTCAGATCGCGGGCTGCATCGATGAGGTGCTGAAGCCGCGCGGCGTCGGTGTCGTGATCGATGCCTCTCACGAGTGCATGACGACGCGGGGCGTACACAAGCGCGGCGTATCGATGATCACGAGCCGCATGGTCGGGATCTTCCGCAGTGACGCGCGCACCCGCGCCGAGTTCCTGCAGTTCATCGGCATCCGCGGCGCGGCGCTCTAAAGCGGCTAGAACGGGTAGTTGAGACCGGTGAAGACCGCTGGCCCTTCGTTTCCGTAGCCGACGTCGACGAAGCCCACGATGAAAGGAAGGGCGATCCCGCGCACGCCGACGCCGACGATCTTGTGCAACCCGGAGAGCGGGTCGGTGCCGAAGCTGTTGAACACCCGCGCCATGTCGAGGAACGGCGCAAGCTCGATCGCGATGCTCGTAGAGAATGCGTTCACCGAGGCGACCCGCTTGCGGTACTCGAGGGAGAAGGCGGACGAATTCCGATCGCGGAATCGTCCCTCGGGGAACCCGCGAAGCGGCTGATCGCCGCCGATGACGGCCTCATCTCCGCCGATGCTCGACAGCGCCCAGAAGGGGATGTTGCGCGTGCGCGCCGTGCGCGGCATGTAGCGCAGGGCCATGTGGAAGGCGAGCACCGCATTCGCAGGCAGCGACCAGAAATTCCGGCCGTCGATGCCGACCTCGCTGTACAGACTCGAGTTGATCATGCCTGCGCTGCTTGCCGCGCCTGCGTACGCGACCCACTCGGCGCCGCGCGTCGGGACCACGACGTCGTCGCGCGTGTCGTAGGTAATGAGGAGCCGGTTGAGGATCTCCTGCCTCTCGGCGTGGATGACCGTGTTCGGATAGAGCTCATCGATGGACGGGATGCCGGCGAGCTTTCCAGGGGAGATATCGACCGTACGGGCGCGGAACTGGTACCCGAGCTGCCAGGTGTGATTGAAATTGAATCCCAGCGTCGTCTGGATGTATTTCTGCTGATCGGTGTAGTCGGTCTGGCCGGAGAGCCGCGTGTAGTTGCCGGTGCCGAAGAAGCGCGGGCTGCCGCTGCGATCGTAGATCACGCTCGCATTGAACGACCAGCGGTCCTGCCGGAGAATGCCTGAGGCGTACTCGCCGTCGAATTCGCTCTCGACGCGCTGCTTGCCCCCGCCCTCGATGGACCACTGCGTGTTCTGCGAGGGATACGCGAAGATGCGGCCGCGCGCGCCCCAGCCGAAGTTCTGGTTGTAGATCACATCGGGCGCGATGATGCGAGTGATCTGGTGGTTAGACCCGCTCACGAGGTAGGTCGGGATGATGCCGAGCGTGGTGCCGCTCGAGGGGTCTTGGTCGATCTCGGGGACGGGAATGATCGGCGCGGTCGCCGGATCGAGCCAGCGGGAGAGCCCCGAGGGCGCCTGCTCGCGCGGCGAGGGAGGCGGTGTGGTCTGGACCGCCGGATTTGATTGGCTGCCCGGCGTGGCTTGTGACCGCCGCGTGGTCCCGCGCGCGGGCGCCGCGGAGGCGCGCGGGAC
>JBOHZR010000347.1:0-10021 GCA_050738595.1 Steroidobacteraceae bacterium
ATGGCGTAGGGCTTGACGCCCATATCAACGAGGCGAGTGAGGGTCTGGGCCGCGTCATTGGTGTGCAGCGTCGATAGGACCAGGTGGCCCGTTTGAGCGGCCTTGATGGCGATCTCGGCCGTCTCGAGGTCACGAATCTCACCCACCATGATCACATCCGGGTCCTGGCGCAGGAACGAGCGCATGGCGGCTGCGAACGTGAGACCAACCTTTGGATTCACGTTGACCTGATTGACGCCCGGCAGGTTGATTTCCGCCGGATCCTCGGCCGTCGAGATGTTCGTGTCCTCGCGGTTGAGGATCTGCAAGCCCGTGTACAGCGAGACGGTCTTGCCGCTGCCCGTGGGTCCAGTCACGAGGATCATGCCCTGCGGCTTGGCGAGATACTTGAGATACAGCTCCTTCTGGAACGGCTCGTACCCCAGAGCATCGACGCCCAGAGACGCCTGCGAGGGATCGAGAATTCGCATCACGACCTTCTCGCCGAAGAGCGTCGGGCAGGTGCTCACGCGAAAGTCGATCGCCCGGTTCTTCGAGAGCTTCATCTTGATGCGCCCGTCCTGGGGCACACGACGCTCGGCGATGTCGAGGCGTGACATTACCTTGAGCCGCGCTGCGAGCTTGCCGCCCAGCTGAACGGGGGGCTGAGCAATCTCCTTGAGCACGCCGTCCATTCGATACCGGACACGGTATATCTTCTCGTAGGGCTCGAAGTGGATGTCCGATGCGCCCTTGCGGATCGCGTCGAGCATGATCTTGTTGACGAATTTGACGATTGGGGCGTCTTCAACGTCATCACGGGTGACCTGCTCACCTTCCTCGTCTCCGCCGCTGACCTCCAGAGCCTCGAGATCGACGCCCTCCTCGTCGGCGAAGGCCGGCATCTGCGTATCGGCCTGTTCGATCGCCTTGTCGACCGCCTTCTGGAGCTTGTCGTCCTCGACGACGATCGCATCGACACTGAGCCCCGTCTGAAACTTAATCTCATCGATCGCGTGGAGATTGGTGGGGTCTGCGACTGCGAGAAAGAGCCTCTTTCCGCGCTTGAAGATCGGCAGGACGCGATGCTTGGCGAGCAGCTTGTCGCTCACCAGCCGGACCGTATCGAGGTCCAGGTTGATCGCGTCCAGGTCGAAAAGGGGGACACCGAATTCCGCGGCGGCGGCAATGGCGATGTCGCGGGCGCTCGTGGCGCCGCTTGCCACGAGCTGAGTGACGACACTGGTCTTCCTGTCGCGCGCCGCATTGAGCGCCTCGAGCATCACCGGCTCGTCGACGAGTCCGTCCTGGACGAGGCGTTGCGGCAGGCCGCCAAGCGTGGCTCGCCCCGGCGCGACCGCCAAAGAAGCGTTGTCATTCATGGTATTACGGAGTGCGACTCCAGCCCGCGAACTCTAGTCTGCGGCATCGCCGCCCGAAATTGTCAAGTCTGCCGACATGCTCGCATAAGCGGGCCGCGCCGCTGCGTGATTCGCTTCCCAAAAGAAGAAGCCCCTCGTGAGAGGGGCTTCGGTGGACTGCCAGCGCGAAGCGGCGGCAGCGGTTGATGGTTCGATTACTTGCACTGCGTCGGAACGTACTTGCCAAGCACCGTACCCAAACTCAGGCCGGCGAAGCCCTCGTTCGTCCCAGTGGCGTCCGACGCCGATTCGCATGCCCAATCGACGTTGCCCGGCGTGGCGTCCGCGAGCGCCGCCTTGTTCACCTCGGGCGTGAAGATGAGCGTGTTAGCGGCGCCCAGCTGCGGAATCCCGTTCGCAGTACCATCGAACGTCACCGTGATGACACCGGTGCTCTGAGCAATCGTAATGCCGGTCACGTACTTGGTGGCGGTGAAGCTCCAGTCGCTCGCCGCAGCGTTCATTCCCGCGATGCCGCCCGACTCGAATCCTTCCGCGACGGTCGTCTTGGCGGAGGCGGCAAGGTTAATACCTTCTGTCACCTTCGCACGGACCGTGTAGTCCTGATAAGCGGGAATGGCGATCGCCGCCAAAATGCCGATGATCGCGACGACGATCATCAGTTCGATGAGAGTAAAACCCTTTTGCGCACGTTTCATTGCGAAACACCTCGAGATGTTGAGAAGGTCACGGCGCAAATAAGGGCGCCTCGAGAGCTTTAGAGCAAAGGCTATGCCAACGGCTCGCGTGAGGTATAATTATATGAATTTACAGCAAAAAATCGGATCTGCTCTGACATGTTAGTTGACTTAGTCCCGTCACTAGCTGACGACGACAGGCGTCAGGCCAGGTCGCAAACTGACGCAAAACGTCAGCACCCGGCGACCAGAGGACGTCAGGAGCCCGCTTGAGGGGCGTGACTTCCCCGACGAGCGTCGGAGTCATCCGACCGCAATCGCCCGAGCAGCCGGACATACTCGGACGCGGCTGCCGCCCAGGAATAGGCTGTCATTGCGAATTGCGAACGCGCCTTGCGGCCGCTCACGTCCGAAGAGTGTCCAAGAATTCTCGACATTTCCTCGGAAAACGATCGGGCCGTTTGCTCCGGGGAGTCGAGGTCCACGGCGACCCCATGCAGGTACGGGCCAGCCCGCGGGTCCGCCTGTGCCGTATCGCGCCCGCAGAGGACAGGCAGTCCTGAGGCCAATGCCTCCTGCACGACCAGCGGAAATCCCTCTCCGACGCTCGGGAGCACGAGAACGTCGCAGGCCCGATAAAGCGGCGCGATCGACTCGCCGGACAGCGTGGCAAACACGGCTACGTTGGGCGCACCCCATTTCTGCGGATCGAGCTCGCCGTGCCCCGCAAAGGCGAAGAAAACATCGCGACGCATGTTCACGATCCGCTCCAGGACGTTCAGTCCCTTCTTTTCCGTGAATCTTCCGACGAAGAGCGCAATCGGTACGCCAGGCGGCAATGCGAGGGATTTGCGCGCCGATTCCACGTCGGCTTCGGAGCGAGGGGCCGAAAAAATATGGGTATCGACGCCGTTGAAGATCAGCGTGGGCGGCCGCAACCAGCGGACCTCGGCGAAATGCTGCCGCGTGAGCTCGCTGATGAATACCACTCGGTCCGAGAGGCGAAGAATGGGTGCGGCAACGAGGCGGTTGGCAAGCCTCATCAGGGTACGCAGGACGACACTGCGGTACGGAACGAATCCGACGTGCTGTACCAAGAGAATTGGCCTGCGGTAAAGGCGAGCAGCGAGAAACCCAGCGATGCTCGTCAAATAGATCGCGTCATGGGCCATTACCAGATCGCCGGCCTTCACCGCCCGAAAGATCGCGCGCCACCCTGACGGCAGAAGCACCGGATAAGGAACCTTGAGAAGTGCCTCGACTATGCGCGAGGCACGGAGGCAGACCCGGCCGTCTGAAGCGCTCGAGTCGGTGGGCCGTCCCGTCGCAAGCCACACGACCCTGAAGTCGAGTGAAGCCAGCTCCCGGGCAAGGGCCGCCGCCACCAACTCGATCCCTCCGCGCCGCGCTTCGAAGAAGTGCGAGAGCATCACCAGCGCCGTAACCGATCGGCCTGGCGCCTCGGCTGCGGTCAGTTCGGCTGCCATCGCATGCTGATTTCGAGGCGGTTCGGAAAGATGGCAGCGAGCGGACCGCCTCGATACCGGCCGGAGAGGCGCACACCTTCCCGGTGCGATGTCTCCGCCGCGAGTCGATTCCAATCGCTCTCGGAAAGGTAGCTGGCACTCACCATCCCGCCGAAAGGAATGTTCCCGAGGGCATCGAGCAGCGCGAGCCGCGCATCATCGACCGCTCCCATCGAAAGGTGGTCCTTGATGTAAAGGGGACCTCTTCCGGCGATGCGTCGGCACTCCCGAATCAAAGCAGGGCGGAATCCGATCGGGACATGGTGCAGCACGTTGAAGAGCAGAACGCAATCGAATGAAGCATCCCGGAACGGCAGTCGCGTGCCGTCGTAGATCACGGCATTGATATCGAGCATGGGCCGGTAGCGGTGCTTGACGTCTATCGATACGACCCGATCGAGCCCGAACAGCCTCTTCGTCGCGTGCGCGATCAGGCCGGTTCCCCCTCCAACGTCCAGGGCATTGCGATGCGCCGGATCCCAAAGGCGCTGCAGGCTCTCGAGCGCGATAGACTGATAAACGGGCTTGCGCCAGGAGTAGACCGGCGCGTGCGTCGCGATGCAACCCCTGACAGCATCCGCCGTGATTCGTTCCATCGAGAGCACTCAGACTGTCACGCGCGACGCGCGACTGCTGCCCGCGAGAAAGGCCCACTTCGTCGACGCGAAGTTCCACACGAAGATGAGCACGGTCGTAGCGGGTGCTGCGATGGAGATTGGAAATCGCAAGATATCGTTGAACAGATACAGCCCCGCGATCCAGAGCGGGAAATTCATCGTCATGGAAAGCGCAAAGCGGGAGAAAGAGACCTGCGTTGGACGCTTACCGAACGTGAAGAGCGCATGCAGTGCATATGCAACGAGCAAAACCGGCCCGAATGCGATGACCGTCGCAGTGACGCTGCCGAAGCCGTGGTCCACGAGCCCGATCACCGAGGCGTTGTTCAGCAGCGCGCAGAGCCCGCTGACTACGAAATAGCGGACGAAGCTCATCCCGGCGCGCCCGCCCGCGATAGCGTGACGTACACGCACGCGTTGTCTCCTCGCACCCACTCCGGCGTGATGAGATCCTCGACGCACCCTTTCAGATTCATGATCACGGCGAGTGACTTGGCGAGCATCCGGCCGAGAAGCGGACATTTGAGCAGGAGCTGGTATCCGCAGGTCAGACGCAGGAGGGTCGTCCACGCCATCGGTCCGAGAACCGGCACGCACTCGATGATTTCGAATCCGTTCTTGCGCAACTCGGCGAGCAAGCCTTGGCGCGTCCACCTGCGATGATCCTCGGGATGCGGGTGGAAAAGCCAGTTGCCATGCGTCGACAGGATGAGGCATCCATCGCGACGCAGTAACCGGCGCGCCTCCTGGAGGTAGCGATCCACGTCCCGTACGTGCTCGAGCACCTGAAAGGAAAGTACCAGATCGGCGCACGAATCCGGCGCGTCGACGCGTCCGTTCGAGAGAATCGGTATATCGCCGCCCTCGAAATCGACGCCGTAGTATTGCAGGCCGTGAGAGGCGAAGAGGGGCCGATAGGGCTGCGAGCCGCAGCCGAAATCGATCGCGATCTTGCCCGGTTCCGCGACACGCAATGCAAGGGTCTCGATCGCGGGACGCATGGCCCGCAAGACCAGCCAGTCACTGTCCGTCATGCGCGGATGCAGTCTACGCCTGTCGGCTGCGTCGTCCATCCTCGGCAACCTGCTGGAGGAGAGCGAAATGTTCTGCCGATTGAATCACACTCCGCACGATGATCGCCCTGTCATACTGGCGATGCCGCCGATTGCAAATCAGAGTTCGGCACCAGCGAATCAATGGCGACAGATCCTCTCCAGCACCAGGTCGATCATCGGATGGCGCATCATCCGAATCCACTCGAGCTGACGATTCTGATGCCGTGTCTCGACGAGGCGGAAACCGTCGCGACCTGCGTGCGGAAGGCCAGACAATTTCTAGAGCGCGCCGGGCTTCGCGGCGAAGTGCTGGTCGCGGACAACGGATCCTCCGACGGATCGCCTGAGCTGGCGAGCACCGCGGGGGCTCGCGTGGTCCGCGTTACGGAGAGGGGTTACGGGAGCGCATTGATGGGCGGAGTTCGGGCCGCCGCCGGACGGTTCATCGTCATGGCCGACGCCGACGACAGCTACGACTTCGCCCGCCTCGATGGGCTCCTTGAAGCTCTGCGCGCAGGCAATGCTTTGGTCGTCGGGAACCGTTTCCGGGGCGGCATCAAAGCGGGCGCCATGCCCTGGCTACACCGGGTGGTTGGAAATCCACTGCTGAGTTTTGCCGGCCGACTGTTCTTTTCCGCGGGCATTTCGGACTTCCATTGCGGGCTACGGGGCTTCAACCGGGCGGCCATGTTGGAGCTGGGTCTGCGCTCACCCGGAATGGAGTTCGCGAGCGAAATGATCGTCAAGGCTGCCCTTGCTGGATGGCGAATCGCGGAGGTCCCGATCACTCTCGGGCCGGCCGGTCGCTCGCGCAAACCCCACTTGCGGACCTGGCGCGACGGATGGCGGCACCTGCGCTTTCTTTTGATGATGAGTCCCCGCTGGCTGATGCTGTACCCCGGCACCGCACTGATCGCGCTCGGCACCGCGGGCGAGCTGGCGATTCTGCACGGTCCGGTCGTCATCCATGGAATCGGGTTCGATATTCACACGATGCTCTATGCGGGGGCCGCGACGGTGCTCGGGTTTCAGCTTGTGCTGTTCTCACTTGTGGCACGCACGGTGGGCGTACTCAAGAATCTCCTGCCGATGACGCGCTCGCTCTCAAGATTCCTGAGAATATTCACCCTCGAGCGCGGTATCGCGACCGGGTTCGTACTGTGCGCTTCGGGGTTGATCCTGGCGATTTACTCTGTCGAGGCCTGGGCGCACGCGAAATTGGGCGCGCTCGATCCCGCGACCATGATGCGTGTTGCCATTCCGTCGGTCACCCTCATGCTCGCCGGCGCGGAAACGACGTTTGCTTCGTTTCTGCTCGAATTCATCGACGTGACGCCCGGAAGTCGGGCTGCGGCGATGCTGCCGCGCGCCCGGTCCTCGGCGCTCACGCCCCCTGGGTCCCCGCAAGCCCAGTAGTGGGCGGATGAACCGCTCGGGCGGCGCAACCGAGCGCCAATGTTCGGCCCGCTGTCGTGCAGGCGATGCGGCGCTACTCGATCCCCAGCTTCTTGATCCTGTATCTCAGTGCCCTGAACGTCATCCCCAGCAGCTTCGCGGCCGCGGTCTTGTTGTAGCGCGTCTTCTCGAGCGCCTTGACGATCGCATCGCGCTCGATGTCCTCGAGCTGCTCGCCGAGGGCGGCCTTGCCGTTCGTGGGCAGCGTGACGGCGATGTCCGGGGCGACCGCCCGCGCTGCCGTGCGCAGCTTCACGTGCTCGGGGGCGATCACGCCGCCGGTGCTGAGCGTCAGCGCGCGCTCGAGCACGTTCTCGAGCTCGCGGACGTTGCCGGGGAAGGGATAGGTCTTGAGCGCCTCGATCGCCTCGGGGCTCAATGAGGCGGTCTCGATCTTCATCCGCCGGCAAAGCCTCGTAACGATCGCGTCGGCGAGCGCGGGGATGTCCTCCGGACGCTCGCGGAGCGAGGGCACGCGCATCTCGATGACGTTGATGCGATAGAACAGGTCCTCGCGGAAGCGGCCTTCGGCGACGAGGTCGGAGAGGTTCTTGTGGGTCGCCGAGAGGATGCGGACGTCGACCGATTCCTCGCGCGACTCGCCGACCGGACGCACGGTCTTCTCCTGGACGAGCCGCAGAAGCTTCACCTGCATGTGCAGCGGGAGGTCTGCGACCTCATCGAGGAACAGCGTGCCGCCCTCGGCGCTTTGCACGAGGCCCTTCTTGTCCGCGATTGCGCCCGTGAAGCTGCCGCGCTTGTGCCCGAAGAGCTCGCTTTCCATGAGCTCGGTCGGGATCGCCCCGCAGTTGACGGGCACGAACGGCCCCTCGAGGCGGGCGCCGCTCTCGTGGATGAGCCGGGCGACGAGCTCCTTCCCGGTGCCCGACTCACCGAAGATGTGCACCGGGGCCTGGCTGCGCGCGACGCGGCCGATCATCTCGCGCAGCTGCTGCATGACGGGGGAGCGGCCGAGCAGGCGCGGGGTGCGGCCGGTGACGGATTCCTCGCCGAGGCGGGCGCCGAGCTTGACGGCGCTGCCGACGAGCTTGCGGAGCACGCCGAGGTCGAGCGGCTTCGAGACGAAGTCGAACGCGCCGAGCTTCAAGGCGCGGACGGCCGACTCCACGTTCCCGTGAGCGGTGATGACCGCGACGGGAAGCTCCGGGCGGCTCTCCTGAATCCAGCCGACGAGGTCGAGCCCATCGCCGTCGGGCAGGCGCATATCGGTCAGGCAGAGGTCGAACTGCCCGTTCTTGAGCAGGCGCTGCGCGGAAGCGAGGTCGGGTGCCGTGCGCGTCTCGAGGCTCATGCGGGACAGCGTGAGGCTCACGAGCTCGAGCAGGTCGGGCTCGTCATCGACGATGAGGACGACGGGTTTGGAGCTCATCGAGATCGGCACGGTAAGATCAGAACTCCCAGCGCTGCGGATCGGCGAACACCAGCCGGAAGGTGCTTCCGCCCCCCGGCCGCGGCTCGTACAGGAGCGTCGCGCTGCTCGTCTGCGCCAGCTCGCGCGCGAGGAACAGGCCGAGGCCGGTTCCGCCGCGCTCGCCGCTGAAGAACGGCTCGAAGATGCGCTCTACGTTCTCCGGCGGCACGCCGGTTCCGCGATCCGCGACTTCAAGGAAGGGCCGCAGCGAGTGCGGGAGCCGACCGTAGCGGATCTCGACGAGGCCGTCTGCGCGGTCCTTCACAGCGTGCTTGATCGCGTTGTCGCAGAGATTCCAGATGACCTGGCGCAGCTGGCCGGAGTCCGCGCGCACCTCGATGTCCTGCTCGCGCGCCAGGAACCCGGCTTTGAGACCCTGCACCACGAGGCGTTCCGCAGGCCATTGCATGGTCTCGCCGAACTCCTGCGCGAAGTCCTCGATCCAGGCGCCGAGGGACAGCCGCTCGAGCCGGGTCGCCTCGCGCCGCGAGAGCTGCAGGACGTTGTTGATGATCGTGCTCACGCGCTCGGCGTTCCCGCGGATGATGTCGGTGAGCCGCCGGTCCTCGCCGGCGAGTCCAGGAGCCTCGGCGAGCAGCTGGCTGGCATGGCTCATGGCCCCGACGGGATTTCTGATCTCGTGAGCGATGCTCGCCGAGAGGCGCCCGAGCGCGGCGAGCTTCGACTGCTGCACCTTCTCGGCGATGACGCTCGTGTCCTCGAGGAAGACGAGGATCGGTGCCGGCTGGGCGCTGCCGAGCGGAGCGAAATGCGGCTGGACGATGCGTCCGCCATCCGCCGCGACGAACGTCTGCGCCGGCTCGGCACTGCCGTGCGTGGGCCCTGTGCCGTGGCGCCAGCTCTCGAGCAAATAGAGCAGCCGCGGCGAGACTTCCCCAAGGAGTGCGCCCGGGTAGGCTGCGTGATCGCCGAGAATCTGTGCGGCCGACTCGTTGATGAGCCGGATGTGATCTTCCGCGTCGACGACGAGTATGCTCTCGCGCAGGTGCTGAACGATGTACTGGGAGAGCTGCGCGAGGTTCGCGAGGTCGATTTCCTGCCGGCGGGCGAGCGCTTCGCTCTCCCGCAGGCGGTTCGCGACCGGCCAGACCGACAGCCCGATCACGAAGAGCACGGCGCCGAGCACACCGGCCGTCGTGTAGTCCGTCGCCGGAACGTCGCCCTGAATGCAGAGCGCGATCTGCTGCACCAGCACCCCGAGAGCGGCGACCGCGGCGATGAGGAATACGTCGCGGCTGCCCGCGAGAATCGCCATGGCGCCGACCGGCAGCACGAGCAGGATGCCGAGACCGCTCGCTGCGCCGCCGCTGGCGTAGAGCACGAGCGACAGGCCCGCCGTGTCGACGAAGGCGTTCACCAGCGCGAGTGTCCGCAGGCTCGGCCACTGGACCCCACGGGTGAGCAGCAGCAGCAGCCCCGCGAGGAAATAGCCGACGCACACCGTCATCAGCAGGTTCGGGCTCAGCACGTGCAGCAGGGAATCCGGTGCAGTGAGCCACTGCATCAACAGCAGGCCCGGCGGAATGATCAGCCGATAGATGCTCGCGAGCCCGATCACGCGCCAGGCGAGATCGCTCGGTGCCTCGGGCATCACGCGGGGGAGCGCGGTCGCGGTGCTGTTCGACATCGGGCCTTCAAAGGCGTGAGCAGGATACTCACGAAGTTTGGCAGAATAGGCTGCTTGGCAGCCAGGAAACGCGCCCCAGCATGAACTTGCACGAATACCAGGCGAAGGAATTGTTTCGCACGTACGGCATCCCGGTGCCCGAGGGCCGCGTGGCCGCGAGCGCGGCGGAGGCGGTCGAGGCGGCCCGCGCACTCGGGGGCTCCGTATGGGTCGTCAAGGCACAGGTGCATGCCGGGGGCCGCGGCAAGGC
>JBOHZR010000348.1:0-4950 GCA_050738595.1 Steroidobacteraceae bacterium
GCGGCGCCTTGCCCGCCGCGGAAGCGTCAGCCGCGAGCGCCGGAGCGCTCGCGAGCGCCAATACGCCGATGGCCACCGCGCCAGCCGCGATCGATTCGCAGAGTCTCATCCGCGTGCTTCAGCCGTCCGGCCGACCGACGGTGAGGCCCGCCCCGGTGCGGCGTACCGTCCTCGACCGATCGAGAATCCAAAGCGCTCCGGGCAGCGCGGTGAAGTCCGCAGCGAGCGCGAGAAGGAACGCGGATGCGGACACGATCCCGAATTCTCTCATGGGCGGCAGCGCCGACAAGGCGAGCGCGAGAAATCCGGCGGCGTTGATGAGCGTCGCGAAGACGATCGGCCGGCCGGCGACGCGGAAGGCATGCCGCAGCGCCTCGGCGGTGTCGCTCGATCCGGTGCGTGCCTCCTGGAAATGATAGAAGAAGTGTACCTGATCGTTCTCGGTCGCCCCGAGAACGGTCGATCCGATGAGGATGGTGGCGATATTGAGCGCCATGCCGCTCGATCGCATGACGAGGAAGGCCGCGAGAATCGCGAAAACCGATGGGATCATCGCCATCAGCCGCGCGGAGGCGCTGCGGAAGACCAGCAGGAAGACGCAGAAGATCACTCCCGCCGTCAGGGCGAAGCTTTGCACCAGAGTCGGTACGAGCTCGAGGGAGATTCGCCCGGCGACCGCTCCATGTCCCACGACTTGCCCGCGGATACGCCGGAGCGCCGGGATCGCAAGCTGCTCCGCGCGGTACGTCCGCTCGATGTAGTCGCTCATCGTCTCGGAGGAGTCGAACTCACCGTCGCGCCCGCGGACATCGAGCCGCAGATTGATTGCGCCGTTCGCGCGGACGACGAAGCGGCGCATCCGAGGCTCCACGGTCGAGCCCCGCACCGTGGCGGGGCTCGCTGACAATGCCGCACCACCGACTGCCCCACCGCCCTGTAAAGCGGCGCCCTGCCCCTCGACGGAGGTGACGCGCGGATCGCGCTCGAGCGCATCCGAGAGGTGTTCGAGCGCGCCGAGCACGGCGGGAGTGAGACTCTCGCCGCGCGGCAGTTGCAGCCAGAGCTCGAGCACGCCGAGCCCCGAGCGCCGCTCGAACTCGCGAGTGTCCTTGGCGATCGGCAGCGTGGGATCGATGTATGCCAACGCGTCCGTCTGCAGCGCAAGCGGCGCGACGACGCCGGGTACTCCGAACAGCGCCGCGGCGCCGCAGGCGCTGAGAAACAGCGTCCCGAGCACGAGCGGCCAGCGAAGCCGGCGAGTGACCGGCACCCAGCGCTCGATGAATCCGGGGTACCACCGTCCGGCCGGCGCGCGCTCCGCCTTCAGCGGCGTATTGAGCAGGGATTGCAGAGCCGGAAAGAGCAGAAAGCAGCCGACCCATGCGACCGCCAGAGCGCTCGCCGTCCAGAGCCCCATCTCGCGGATAGGCCGTATGTCGGAGACCGCGAGCGCCGCGAATCCGACCGCGGTTGCGAACATCGAGGCCGTGCAGGGCAGGAGCTTGTTCGCGAGCGCGCGTGCGTGGTGTTCGGCCAGAGACTCGCGTCCCCTCGAGAGCGCCTCGTCGCGCTCGATGTAGCGCGAGTGCAGGTACACGAGCGTCGCGGTCGTCGTCACCATGACGGTGAGCGGCACGAGCGCCGAGACGACCGTGTGCGACCAGCCGAAGACGTGCGCAATTCCCATCGCCATCGCGACGATCGCACCGAGCGTGAGCACGATCGCCGCGAGCGTGCGCCACGAGCGATACAGCGCGAGGATCAGCGCCATCAAAAACAGACCGAAGAGCGGCATGACGAGCGCCTCGGCCGAGGCGGTCGCGTGCTCGAGCCAAGCGTCGATCCAGGGCGAGCCTATGCGGTGGATCGCCGTGAACGGCCCGCGCGACGAAACGAACGGTGCCGCTGCGGAATCGATCGCGGCGAGCGCACGATCGCGGTCCTCCGGTGAGTGCGCGTCGAGCTCGATACCGATCCCGAGCTGCGGTCCGGGAAGCGGCTGCGCCGCTACGCCCCGGATGCGTCCGAGCCTCGCGGCGAGCTCCGCGGCTCGAGGCCGCGCCGAGGCGCTCGACCGCGCATCGAGCAGCAGCAGCGCCGACTCACCCTCCGGAAACAGGCGCTCGAACTCGCGCGTCGCCCGAGCAACAGGGTCGCTCGGGACCACGAGACTGTCGATCGCCGCATCGTCCGGCACATGCAGGGCGCCGAGCACGCCCGCGACGGCGGCCAGCGCGAACGCTGCGACAATCCATCGCCGCGCTCTCAACACGCCGAGAAAAAAGCGGACGGGTGCACCCGTGCCTGGCGCCAGCATGATGTATGAAGAATCTCCGCTTGCCGCAACGGCTGCACGGCGAGCCGCCAATGATAGCGGACTGTCTCGCTGGTGGGCGACCGAGCCTGGTACGGACCGTCGCCCTGCGTGCGATAATTGCGGACGTGGCACGGGTGTCCACTTCCGCAGCGGGAGCGCCTATGACCGGTACGAACGATGGCGAGAGTGTGAAGGCAGAGCTCGAGCGGCTCTCGCGGCGGGTGCGGCTGCTCGAGGATATGCTCGCGATCGAGAAGCTGCAGTCGAAGTACGCACACTGTCTCTTCACGCAACGTTACGCTCGGATCCCGGACGAGTGCTTCGCCCGGCGCGCTGAGGACGTGACCCTCGAGTTCTCCGATAGCGGCCTGTACCGCGGGCTCGAGAAGATACGCGCCGTGTTCCGCGATTTTGAGGTGGCGAGAGCCCGCATCCCGGGATTCTTCATCCTCCACATGACAGTCAATCCCTACATCGAGGTGGCGCAGGATGGCCGCTCGGCGCACAGCCATTGGCTCTCACCGGGGGCGGTCGGCAGCGACACCTCGGCCGGCTGGGTCTGGGGTCCCTATTACATCGATTACGTCAAAGAGGAGGGCGAGTGGCGCATCCTGCACTCGAATCTCGCGCCGCTCTTCCGCAATCGATACGAGGTGAGCTGGGCGGAGGCGAAGGACCACGGCACGGTCCGGCGTGCGCTCACCGTCGAGCCCGACGCGGCGCCCACGATCTATCGGTCCTACGACGAGGTGAAAGGCAAGCCCGACATATTCCGCGATCACCCCGATCTGCCGGAGCCTTACTAGCTCGGCCCGGCACCCATGGGGCCAATCGGTCTCAGGCGGGGAGGGACTGCTCGGCGTTGCGCGAGGCGCGGCGGCGCTCCTGCTCGGTGAGGAGGCGCTTGCGCAGACGGATCGATAACGGCGTGACCTCGACGAACTCGTCGTCCGCGATGAACTCGACCGCGTATTCGAGCGCGAGGGGAATCGGCGGGGTCAGCAGAATCGCGTCGTCCTTGCCGGCCGCACGGATGTTGGTGAGCTTCTTGGTGCGAATCGGATTCACGACGAGATCGTTCTCGCGGCTGTGGATGCCGATGATCATGCCTTCGTAGAGCTTCTCGCCCGGGCTGACGAACAGCCTGCCGCGCTCCTGCAGATACCACAGCGCGTAGGCAATCGCCTCGCCCTGCTCGTTGCTCACCAGTACTCCGTTGCGGCGCTCCGGTATCTCGCCCTTGATGGGCGCGAAGCCGTCGAAGATGTGGCTCATCAGCCCATTGCCGCGTGTGAGCGTCATGAACTCGCCCTGAAAGCCGATCAGTCCGCGCGCCGGCACACGGTAATCGAGACGCACCCGACCCTGTGAATCGATCGACATGTCGCCGAGCTCGCCCCGCCGACGGCCGAGCGCTTCCATCACTGCGCCCTGGTGCTCTGCGTCGACGTCCACAGTAAGAGCCTCGTATGGCTCATGCACCACTGCATCCACGAGCTTCGTGAGCACCTGCGGCTTGCCGACGGCGAGCTCGTAGCCTTCGCGGCGCATATTCTCGATGAGAATCGTCAGGTGCAGCTCGCCGCGCCCCGACACGCGGAACACGTCGGGCTCCTCGGTGTCCTCGACGCGCAGGGCGACGTTGCCCTGCAGCTCCCGAAAGAGCCGCTCGCGCAGCTGCCGACTCGTGACGAACTTGCCCTCCCGCCCAGCAAGCGGGGAGGTGTTGACTTGAAAATTCATCGCGAGCGTCGGCTCATCGATCCGGATCGGTGGCAGCCCCTCCGGGGCGACGGGATCGCAGACGGTAAGGCCGATGTTGACGTCCTCGATGCCGGTCACCGCCACGATGTCGCCGGCGGGCGCCTGTTCCACGGATCTGCGCTCGAGACCCTGGAAGGCGAGCACCTGCCCGACCTTCGCGCTGCCGCGGGCCTCGCTTCCGTACCGTAAGGCGACCGTTTGACCGGCGCGCAGCGTGCCGCGGCGGATGCGCCCGATACCGATGCGGCCGACGTAAGAGTTGTAATCGAGCGTAGAGACCTGCAGCTGCAGGGGCGCCGCCGCACACTGAAGAGGCGCAGGCACGTGCTGCAGTATCGCCTCGAACAGCGCGGTCATGTCGGGGCGGCGCTCCGTCGGCTCCGTGCTCGCCCAGCCTTGCAGCGCCGAGGCATAGATGACCGGAAAATCGAGCTGCGCATCGGTCGCGCCGAGCCGATCGAAGAGCTCGAACGTTTGATCCACCACCCAGCCCGGGCGCGCGCCGGGTCGATCGATCTTGTTGACCACGACGATGGCTTTCAGCCCGAGCGCGAGCGCCTTGCGCGTGACGAAGCGCGTCTGGGGCATCGGGCCCTCGACGGCATCGACGAGCAGGAGCACGCCGTCGACCATCGAGAGCACCCGCTCCACTTCCCCGCCGAAATCGGCATGGCCCGGCGTGTCGACGATGTTGATGCGGGTGCCGCCGTACTCGATCGCGCAGGTCTTGGCGAGGATCGGGAGGCCGCGCTCGCGCTCGATCTCGTTCGCATCCATGATCCGTTCGCCGCCTTTCTCGTGAGCGGCAAAGGTGCCTGACTGCTTCAGCAGGCAGTCGACCAGCGTGGTCTTGCCGTGGTCGACGTGGG
>JBOHZR010000349.1:0-7721 GCA_050738595.1 Steroidobacteraceae bacterium
GGAATCTCGCTCATGCCGTAGCCCTCGATGAGCGCCGGCACGTGGAATTCCTCGCCGAACACTTGCCTCATGCGCTCGCTGATCGGTCCGCCGTAGATTTTCGCGATGCGGTGCTGCGGATCGAACTCCGTGCGCGGACGACTCATGAGAATGCCGCCCACGGCGGCGAGGAAATTGAACTCGGTTGCGCCGCTCTGTGCCGCGAGCTGCCAAAACCGCGACGCGCTGAAGCGCGGCACCGTGATCAGCAGGCCGCCACAGGCTATCGCACCGCCGAGCGAGTAGAAGAGCGCGTTGATGTGGAAGAACGGCATGACCGTGAGCAGACGCTCGCCGGGCTGCAGATACATGCGTGAGACGAAGCCCTCGGCCGCGAGGATGTACGTCCGGTGGGTGTGGACCACGCCCTTCGGAAATCCGGTCGTGCCCGAGGTATAGATGACGGCCAGCGCATCGTCCGGCTGCGGTGCGACATCCGGCAGCGCGCCGCCGGGCGCAGCGCCACCGGCGAGCTCGCGCAGCCGCGCGCGAACCTCGGATGCGCAAGCCGCCTCGGCGCCCCACTCCGCGAGCGAGATGACGGGCCGGCCTGGCAAGACCTGCTCGATGACTTCCCGCACGCGCTGCACCTCCGTGGCCTGAGCGACGATGAGGGTCGCTCGCGAGTGGCGCAGGAGGTATTCGAGATCATCGCGGCTCGCGGCGGGATTGAGGGGAATGAACACCGCCCCGAGCTGGGCGGCCGCGAGGAACAGAATGACGCTCAGGTCCGAGTTGAGCGCGACGAGCGCCAGGCGCGCCCCGCGCCCGATGCCGCGCCGCGCGAGCGCGTGCGCAAGAATCGCGCTCGCCTCTGCCAGCTCCCCGTAGCTCCATTCGCGTTGCTCGACGCGCAGCAGGGGCTCCTGCGGCTGCACGGCGGCGCGGGCCGCGAGGAAGGACGCAATCGTGCCGGCGTGCGGCGCGAAGCGCGCCAGCACGGCCGCCGGTGCGAGCGGCGCGGTCGTCTCTTGCACGGCTCTGGAGGCGGCTCAGGCCGCCCTGCGCAGCCGGAAATCGTACTGCGCGGTGTAGTACGGCGCAGCCATCTGCTCGCCCGTCGGAGCGCGCCCCGGGGCGCAGCGCTCGAATTTCACGACCAGCGAATCCTTCGTCCCGAACACCGTGTCGGTGTCGAGGTAAGGACTGTCGGCGACGAACAGGTGCGTGGTCACGGGCTCGTAGCCCGCGGCGGAGACGATCATGTGAATATGTCCGGGCCGATAGGGATGACGGCCCATGGCACGCAGCATCCGCCCGACCGGCCCGTCTGTCGGGACGGGGTAGTAGTTCGGGCGGATCGATCGGAACAGATAGCGCCCTTCGGCGTCCGTGTGGATCTTGCCGCGTGCGCGCATCTCCGTCTCACCCGGCAGTTGCATATCATAGTTGCCTTCGCCATCCCCCGACCAGATGTCGAGCAGCGCTCCGGGGATCGGCCGGCCTTGCACATCGAGCACTCGGCCCGAGTAGAAGGTGGGATCACCCTTGACGCCCTCGGCGAGGTTGCTGCCGAGCGGCCGCTCGGGCGCACCCTCCCAGTAGTACGGACCGAGCACCGTCGATTCGAGCGAGCCGCGCTCGGGGGGATGATTGAGCGAGATCGTGAGAATCGAGACGCCGAGCGTGTCGGAAAGCAGAATGAATTCCTGCCGCTTGTCCGTGCACGTCTTGCCCACATCGGTCAGGAACTGGATCGCCTCGATCCACTCCTTCTCCGTGAGCTTCACCTCGCGAATGAAATCGTGCAGGTGAGTGACGAGCGAGGTCATCAGCTGTTTGAAGCGCGGATCGGAACTGCTCGCGAGCCGTTCGATCACAGCCCGCGTGATGGTCTTCTCATCGAACTGCGGCATGGCGTCCCCCTCTTACGGTACCGTAAAGCCGCCGTCCATCACGAGCGTGTGGCCCGTGACGTACGCGGCTGCATCGGAGCAGAGCCAGAGGATGCCGGCGGCGATCTCCTCCGGCCGCGAGATGCGCCCCATCGGCACTGCCTCGGCGATCGTCGCGAGATCGACGTGACCACCGACCATGCGATGCAGCAGCCCGGTATCGACGGGCCCGGGCGCGACCGCGTTCACTCGAATGTTCGCACGCGCCACCTCGAGTGCCGTCGCCTTCGTGAGCCCGACGACGGCATGCTTGCTCGCGGTGTACAGCGCGATGTTGGCCATGCCCGTGACACCGGCGCAGGAGGCGGTATTGACGATCGCGCCGCCGCCGTGCGCGAGCATGTGCGCAATCTCGTGCTTCAGTCCGTGCCACACACCGCGCAGATTCGTGCCGATGAGGCGCTCGAAGTCCTCTGCCGTGCTCTCCTGCACCGGAGCGTAGCGTCCCTCGGTGCCGGCGTTGTTCACGGCGATGTGGATGCGCCCAAAGCGCTGCGCGGCGCGCTCGAGCGCGCTGCGCACGGCGGATTCATCGCGCACATTCGCCTCGATGAAGAAGCTCTCCGCGCTCGCGCGGCGCGCCTCGGCCTCGACCGAGCGGCCTTCCTCCGCGCCGAGGCCCGCGATCACCACCCGGGCGCCCCCAGCCGCGAACGCGAGGGCCGTCGACCGGCCGATTCCCGCGGTCGCACCGAACACGATGGCTGTCCTGCCCGAGAAGTCGCTCGTTGACATGAGTGCAATCCGATTCGCGCGCGAGCGCGAAGGCAACGACTGTAGTCGCGGCCTTCGGCACGAGCAAGCGGGATAGGCTCGGCGGCGAGCACACGCTGCTCGCGTCGCGTGCGGATGAGCCGGCGCGTGCCCCCTGGCATAATCGTCTCGACTGTTACGATCGAAGGAGCTTGCCGATGCCCCCGCCCTTGCGCGCCGACCAGGTCGGAAGCCTGTTGCGCCCGGACTGGCTCATCGAGGCCCGGCACGAGGCGAAGCGTGGCCGCCTCGCCGCAGCCGAGTTAAGAGCAGCCGAGGACCGGGCCATCCGGGAGGTGATCGCGAAGCAAGAATCGATCGGGCTCGAGTCGATCACGGATGGGGAATTTCGCCGCGAGTGGTGGCACCTCGATTTTCTCGCGCAGCTCGAGGGTGTCGAGCTCACTGCGAATCCCGGTCCGAAATTCGGCGGCACCGCCGTGCAGCCGCCGATCGCGACCGTCGCGGGGCGGATCCGCCATACTCGGCCGGTGATGGTGGAGGACTTCGAGTTCCTCGCGGCGCACACTCGCCACACCGCCAAGCTCACCATCCCCTCCCCCTCGATGCTTCATCTGCGAGGCGGCCGCAACGCCGTCTCGCGCGAGGCGTACCCGGACCTCGAGGAGTTCTGGAGCGATGTGGCTGCGGCTTATCGCGCGGCGATCGCCGCATTCGCGCGAGCGGGCTGCACGTACCTGCAGCTCGATGATGTGGCCTTCGCCTACCTTGCGGATGAGCGATTCCGCGACAGCTGCCGGCGCAATGGCGATGATCCCGCGACGCTGCCGAGACGTTACGCTGAGACCATCCGCGCCGCGCTTGCGGATCGGCCCCCCGGCCTCACCGTGACGATGCACACGTGCCACGGCAATTTTCGCAGCGCCTGGGCGACGGAGGGGAGCTACGAGCCCGTGGCCGAGGCCATGTTCCAGAGCGGCGTCGACGGCTTCTTCATGGAATTCGATTCTGCGCGCTCGGGCACTTTCGACCCGCTGCGTTTCCTGCCGCGCGACAAGCAAGTGGTCCTCGGACTGGTCACGACCAAGGTCGGCACGATCGAGAGCGAGGAGGAGCTCCTGCGCCGCATCGACGCCGCCGCGCGGATCGTGCCGCTCGAGAATCTCTGCCTGTCACCGCAATGCGGATTCTCGAGCCACGAGACCGGCAACAAGCTTTCGCACGAGGATCAGTGGCGCAAGCTCGAGCTCGTCGTGCGCACTGCACGGAGGGTATGGGGTACGGCGGCGTGAGCGCTTCGCGCGATGAGCGCAGTGCGCAGTGCGCCGTGCGCGCACGGTGCACCCGCCCGCGACAGGCGCTCAGCGCCCGGACGCGGCGAGCCTTACGGCGATGCGTCCGTACGTGACCGGCACGTGATACCGCAGGTGCATCGCGCGCCACGCATCGAAGTCACGGAGCCGCAACCCGGAAGGCTGTTCGGACCATGAAGGCTGCTTGAGGTAGCGCCAGACGTACTCACGCATGAAACCCGCGGCTTCGACCTGATCGAGGTCATCGAAATACCGCGATCCGAAGTCGGGATCATCGCGCTCGAGCTGGCGGAACACTCCCACTGCGACCCGGCGCGCGCGCACCTCCCCCTCGAAGGTCGGCAAACTGATACCGAGCGGAAGCGGCGCTGCGTCGCGCTCGCTCGCGACGAGCGCGGCGCGCGTGTACAGGTAGACCGTCCAGAGCTTGCGCTCGGCGGCCGGCGTCGCCGGGTCCCAGAGAATGGCCACGTACCGGATGGCCGCCTCGGACGCGACGGTTCGATGCGAGGTCGCCGCCGACGTGACGGTGCCGAGCAGTGCGATCGAGAGTACAGCCGCGAGCGCCGCCAAGCGCCCACCTCGCCCCCCATCCGCGCTCCGGCGGGAATCGCCGCATCGCTGCTGCCCCAACGCTCTTCCCATCCCCTCGCGGGCGAACCGTGGTCAGTCGGTGCTGCAACGGTCGTGCCGTACGACGGATCCGGCGGCGGGGCAAACACTTACGAACTTGCGGTCCGCGAACACGCGTCCCCACTGTCAAGCCGCTCGACAGCCGCTCGACGGCTCGCGGTGCGCCCCCGCGACGGCTATTCTGCCGTTGCGGGGTCGATGACCGTCTTGACGACGGAGATCTTGTTCGCCGGAAACCCGCCGAGCTCAGCGTGCTGGCGCACGAGCGACTCATTGGCGGCGTAACAGATGCAGTAGATCTTATCCGGCGTCACATAGCTCTGGACCCATTGGATGCTGGGTCCGAGGCTGCTCAGGACACCGCAGGACTTGTTCGAGATTGCCTTCAGTTCCGCCGGGCTCAAATTGCCCGCACCAGGAATGTCGCGCTCGATAACGAATTTAGGCATCGGAACCCTCGCACTGATCTGCAGCGCGCCCGCGAGGGCGCTGCTCAAACCCACGGTTTGCCGGTGACGGGGTTCGGATAGTGAAACGGCACGACAGGGGCTTCGGGCCACGCCGGCGGCGGCACGGGCAGCACCTCGTCGGGTCCGAGCGGGTCGTCGGGATAGACCTTGCGCGCGCCGTGTTCCTGCTCGACGCGGGTGTGCGCCCAGCCAACCTCGTACGGCGCCTGGTAGACGGTGCGATAGCTCAGGCGGGCGAAACGCCAGCGTTCGTCCTCCGCCTTGACATAAGTGTTCTCGTAGATTCCGCCTTCCCACCACTGCTGCGGCCCGGCCGCGCTCGCCGATTTGCGCGCATCATGTGAGCCGCCCTGCACGAACACGCGGAATCTCGCCTTGGCCGTGCGCCGGTCCGCCGCCACGTCGATCACGTCCTGCAGCGTGAGATGATCGAGCAGCAGTCCGTTCGCCGGCCCTTGAGCGCCGCCTGCAACGTCTTGCTCGAGACGCCCGGCATAGAAGCGTTTCTGGCTCGCCTTGCCGCGGTAGATTCCTCCATCGATGTGGATCTCGCCGTCGTCGGCGAACAGATCGAGGATCTCGGCGTACAGGCACTTGTCGAGATAGTAGCCGTAGGCGTGCTGGAGGCGGCGGATCGCCTCGGTGTCCTCGAGGCTTGCGAGCCGCGCGGCCATCAGCTCCATCTCCCGCTCCATTGCGAGGACACGCTCGTCGTGGCTCACCGGCACCTGGCGGCGCTTGGCGGCTCGAGCGAGCGCAGCGGTGGACGTGAAGGCAATCGGCACCAGTGCGAGAAATGCGCCCGTCCTGCCGATGAACGAGCGCCGTCTGAGCTCGTGCATTGCACCCCCGTGCAGATCGTGAAGCCGGCGACTATACGAGCACGCGCCCGTGCACGTCTCGCCGCGCTGCGCAGGCAGTGATGCGGATCACTTTATCCGGATCGGCCCGGCCGCCGGGACGTATACTGCCCGGCCCGACGCGCCGCCGCGATCACCGCACATGCTCTGGCTCAAAGCGTTCCACATCATCTTCGTCGTCACGTGGTTCGCGGGCCTGTTCTACCTGCCGCGGTTGTTCGTCTATCACGCGGCCGCCCTGCGCTCTGGCGAGCAGCCGTTCGCCGCGCGCGCGGCGGTCATGGAGCGGCGCCTGTTCGTGATGATGACGATCGGCGGTGCGCTCGCGCTCGCGTTCGGAATCGCGCTGGTCGCGGCCGCTCCGGCCTACCTCACGTTCGGCTGGCTGCACGTGAAACTCGGGCTCGTCCTGCTGCTCGTTCTGTACCACCTGTGGTGCTCGCGGCTCATGCGCGCCCTCGACGCCGGCAAGGCGCAGCACTCCGATCGGTGGTATCGCCTGTTCAACGAAGTGCCGAGCGTGCTCCTCATCGCGATCGTCGTGCTCGCGACCGTCAAGCCGTTCTAGTTCATCGCGCGCCGCTCACCGCCTGCGGCGGCGGGCACATCCCGATGACTAGAACAGCCCGGAGATTCGCCCGTCCTCGTCGACGTCGATGTTCGCGGCGGAGGGAACCTTCGGCAGCCCCGGCATGGTCATCACGTCGCCGCAGATCATCACGATGAACTCCGCGCCGGCGGCGAGCCGCACCTCGCGGATGTTGACGATGTGCCCGGAAGGAGCGCCGCGCAGCTTCGGGTCGGTCGAGAAGGAGTACTGAGTCTTCGCGACACACACCGGATAGTGTCCGTAACCGGATTCCTGGAATTGCTTGATCTGCGCGCGAACCTTCGTGTCCGCGGTGATGTCCGCGGCATGATAGATCTTCGTCGCGATCGTCTTCATCTTCTCCCAGAGCGTCGCGTTCTCGTCGTAGACGAATCTGAAATAGCTCGGGTGCTCCATGAGCCGCAGCACCTCGCGCGCGATCTCGGTCGCTCCCGCGCCGCCCTCGGCGAAGTGGCGGCCGAGCATGACCTTTGCCCCGTGGTGGCCGGCGCGCTCGATGAGCAGCCGGACTTCCGCGTCGGTATCCTCGGCGCGGTGGTTGATCGCGACGAGGCAGGGCAGACCGTAGTTGTCGCGCACGTTGTCGATGTGCCGCTCGAGGTTCACGATCCCCTTCTCGAGCGCGGCGAGATTCTCCCGGCCCACGTCGGCGACTTCGACGCCGCCGTGATATTTGAGCGCGCGCACCGTTGCGACGATCACGGCCGCATCGGGCTTGAGGCCCGCCTTGCGGCACTTGATGTCGACGAACTTCTCCGCGCCCAGATCGGCGCCGAAGCCTGCCTCGGTCACGACATAATCCGCGAGCCTGAGCGCGGTCTGGGTGGCCATGACGGAGTTGCAGCCTTGCGCGATGTTCGCGAACGGGCCGCCGTGGATGAAGGCCGGATTGTTCTCGAGCGTCTGCACGAGATTCGGCGCGAGCGCATCCCGCAGCAGTGCCGCCATGGCCCCGTGCGCCTGCAGCTCGCAGGCGCGGATGGGCTTGCCCGCCGCGGTGTAGCCGACCACGATCTTCCCGAGACGGGCCCTCAAGTCCGCGATGCCGGTCGCAAGGCAGAAGATCGCCATCACTTCCGAGGCGACGACGATATCGAAGCCGTCCTGGCGCGGAAAGCCATTGGCCGTGCCGCCCAGGCCCACGGTGATGTCGCGCAGGGCGCGATCGTTGACGTCCACCACGCGCC
>JBOHZR010000350.1:0-2838 GCA_050738595.1 Steroidobacteraceae bacterium
GGTCATGCCCGTGTTACCGATACCGGGGACTTGATGGGTGGTCGACCGGCAGCTCGACGCGGCATCCGCAACCGGTGATTGGGCGCCGCATCGCTGCCGAGCGGCAGGTTGTCGGCATCGCCCTTCAATGCCGTGCAGCCCCCCTCAGGAGAATGCAGCGGCATAGTCGCGTGCAAAGGCTGAGAAGGGTCGTGCGGGCCGGCCTGTCGCGTCTTGCACCCCGGACATGACAGCGGCAGCCTCGCCGCGCCGGTAGTGCGCGTAATCCTCGATCAAACCGTCAGTCTGCCAGGGCGGCATACCGATGCCGAGCAGCGCGCCGCGCATAGCGTCGGGCGGGATGTCTATGAACGTCACGGTGCGCCCGACTGCGTCGGATATAGCGGCCGCCATCTCGGCGTGCGTCAGTGCCTCCGGGCCGGTGAGGGCATAGGTGCGACCCTCGTGGCCGGGCTCGGTCAACGCAGCCGCGGCAACAGCGGCGTTGTCGCGCACATCTACCACACTGACTCTGGCGTCTGCAGCCGCGGCGAAGAACTGGCCGCTCGCCTTGATCGACTGAGCAAAGCCGAGCAGGCCTTGCATATAGAGATTAGGGCGCAAGAACGTATAAGCCATGCCCGATTCCACGATCATGCGCTCGATCGCGGCGTGATAGCGCAGGAAGCGCACCGGGGAGCGTTCGTCCGCGGCGAGCTGGGACAGCTTCACCACATGTCGCAGCCCAGCGCGGCGGCCCGCCTCCACGAACGTGCGCTGCTGGGCCTCTGCCCGCTCCGTGGAGTTCGTGAGCAGGAAAGCCCGCTCCACCCCTTGTAGGGTTTGGTCTAACGTTGCCGGGTCGTCGAAATCGCCGATGGCAAGTTCGACGCCGGCAAGCCGCGCGATCTTCCTCGCGCCGTCCTTCGAGCGAACCATGGCGCGGACAGGAACGTCTCTGGACGCGAGCAGCTTGATGAGCTCGGTCCCGTTGGTGCCGGTCGCACCCGTGATGAGGATCATCGAACCACCTCCTCGCGATTGCATTGGTCGGCTAAAGACTTTCGGAGGTCATATCCAAGGTGCCCTCGGTACGACTCACGCGCCAAACGAGCGGCGATGTGGGCGCCGAGCATATAGAAGAGACTCGCGTGGGTGCTGAAGATTCCTTCAGACATCGCTGGCGGCCACAGCGCGAGCCAGACAGTTCGGCTAAGTTGCGCAGTCGCCCAGGCGGGGGATGCCCGCAGTGCAAGATCGATTAAATTTCGCGTCTCGTTGCAGTGGCGCTGTAGGTTACGCAAGGGCTCAATGAAGCGCCTCCATGCGCTCCACTCTCGAAATTTGCCGAACAGCTTGCCCAAGAGCGGCCAGTCGTGACCGTCGGCTTCGGGCACGCTGCGATCATCCGCTTTCGGCGGCACGCGGCCCAGAACCGGACCTCCGCACCCTCGCTTCGGGCGCCGCAGAGCGGTCAGTCACGATCCACTCATCGGCGCCCGCTGCTGCTCCTCTACCGCACCGCAGCCGTCAGAACTTGCGCGACCGGCATGCGCGCCGCCCCCAGCGCTGGAAAGAGGCCGCCGATGCCCCCGATCACAAAGGCCCAAACGATGCCTACCCCCATCAGACCGGGTGTCACGTCCAACGCGAAGGTGGTCTGCGTTGCCATGCTATTCGGGCTCATACTGGTCACGTGCCCATTGAACAGGAGCCATGCCAGGAGTGAACCGACGATCGCTCCGGCGATAGCCAGCACGAGCGCCTCCGCTAGCACGGATATCACTACGGCACCTCCGCCGAACCCCATTGCGCGCAGTGTCGCGATTTCCCGGGCGCGAGAGCTGACGGCCGAGTACATCGTATTGAGTGCACTGAAGACGGCTCCCACAGCCATCAGGCTCCCGACGAAGTACGCGACGAACTCGAGCACTCTGTTCAGCGGGCGGGACTGAGAGATGAAATACTCCGATTCGCGTCGCACTTGCACGTGCAGCGTCGGATCCGCGGCAAGCGCGCGCTTCAGCCGATCGAGCGAGCCGGGACCATCGAGATGCGCCGTAACGCTGTTGAACCAGTTGTGATGAAATGCCGTCATCACCGTGTCGGCATCGCCCAGCGCACCCGAGTCGAGGGAACTGGCGCCATGGCTCTCGAAGACTCCGACCACGATCCACACACCGCCCGGAAACGGCGCGCGACTGCCCATATCGAGGTCCGCGTACTGCGCTTGCGCGTTGCGGCCAACGATGAATTCATGTAGACCGGGCCGAAACATGCGACCTTTGACCAGGCGGATTTCCGGTCGTAGCGCGAAGGCCATTTTTCCGACGCCGCGCAAGGCGACATTGACCGGTTTGTGATTGCTCTTGCGCGGCACCTGGAACTGGACCAGGAGCTCCGCGTCGACGATCGGGTCCCCGGAGGCCGTGTGGCCGATTCCGGGAGCCGTCACGATCCTCGTCACCGCCTCGGGTGAAATGCTGCTCGTCGCCTCATTCGGCGCTTCGGTCGAAACGATGATGGCTCGATCCGCACGGCCCGTCCCGGCGATCGTGTGCGCGAAGCCCACTCCCATTGCCAGGACGCTGATCAGGACCGCAACTACCCCTGCGGTGCTGCCGACAATGACCGAGGAGGAGGTTGCGCGCCGCGGAACGCCTCGGAGATTGATGCTCGAAACGGCGATGATCTGACGCAGCGCTTTCATGGCGTTTCCCTGTCACTGTACGGCTAACGCATCCACGACACTCAGGCGCTTGGCCCGCCACGCCGCTGGAAGCGCGCTTGACAGCGCGATCACGGCGGCGGCGGCGATCCCATAGAGAACGATCGCCCACGGGAGGCTCACCGGTGGGA
>JBOHZR010000351.1:0-2131 GCA_050738595.1 Steroidobacteraceae bacterium
GTACGTGTCGATCATGGAGGGGTGCAGCAAGTACTGCAGCTTCTGCATCGTGCCGTACACGCGCGGGGAGGAGGTGAGCCGGCCGTTCGGCTCGGTGCTCACCGAGGTGCGCCAGCTCGCCGAGCAGGGCGTGACTGAGGTGACTCTCCTCGGCCAGAACGTGAACGCCTATCGCGGCCCGATGAATGATGGGGTGCTCGCCGATCTCGCGACACTCATCCATCACGTCGCCGCGGTTGCAGGGATCGAGCGCATCCGCTTCACGACGTCGCATCCCAACGAGCTCGACGACAGCCTCATCGAGGCCTTCGGCAGCGTCCCGAAGCTCGTAAGCCACCTGCACCTCGCCGTGCAGAGCGGGTCCGACCGCGTGCTGGCGCGCATGAAGCGCGGCTATACCGCCCTTGAATTCAAGGAGCGGGTCCGCAGAGTGAGGGCCGTGCGTCCTCGACTCAGCATCTCCACCGATCTCATCGTGGGCTTTCCGGGCGAGACCGAGCGGGACTTCGAGGCGACGCTCAAGCTCGTCGAGGACGTGGGCTTCGACCAGTCCTTCAGCTTCATCTACAGCCGGCGCCCCGGCACGCCCGCGGCCTCGCTTCCCGATGAGGTGCCGCACGAGATCAAGCAATCGCGTCTCGCGAGGCTTCAGGCGCAGCTCGACGGCCAAGCGCGCGGGATCAGCGAGCAGATGGTCGGCACCCTGCAGCGCGTGCTCGTCGCGCGGCCGGCCCGGCGAGACGCGCGCGAGCTCGCGGGACGCACCGAGAACAACCGCTGGGTGAATTTCTCGGGTCCCGCGGAGCTGCTCAACCGCTACGCCGACGTGACGATCACCGCGGCGCTGCCGCACAGCTTGCGAGGGCGATTGGCCGTTGCCTGAGCCCGTGTCCGCCACCCCTGCCGTCCCCCAGCGCGAATTCGACCTCGAGCCGACCGACAACGCGCGCCTCGCCAATCTCTGCGGTCCGCTCGATGAGAACCTACGCCTCGTCGAGTCCCGTCTGGGCGTCGTCGTGCGCCGGCGCGGAGATTCCTTTCGCGTGACGGGGGAGCGCGCCCCGCAAGCGGAGGAGACATTGCGCGAGCTGTTCCGCATCGCGCAGGAGGAGGAAGTGACGCCGCAGCGCGTGCATCTCGCGCTGCGAGAGGTCGAGGCCCGCGATCACGAGGGTGCTCCCGCCACTGCCGGAGCCGAGGGGTCCGGCGGGTCCGACGCGTCCCTCGCCACGGGCGAGCCGGTGATCCGGGTGCAGCGCGGCGCCATTCGGGCGCGCGGTGCACACCAGCGGGCCTATCTCGCTCAGATCCGCGCGCGCGATCTGACGTTCGGCATCGGTCCCGCCGGGACGGGCAAGACTTACCTCGCGGTCGCGTGCGCCGTCGAGGTGCTTTCGACCGACCGCGTTCGCCGCATCGTGCTGGTGCGCCCGGCTGTCGAGGCGGGCGAGCGGCTCGGCTTTCTGCCGGGCGATCTCACCCAGAAGGTCGATCCCTACTTGCGGCCCATCTACGACGCGCTCTACGAGATGCTCGGCTTCGATCGCGTCGCGCGGCTCATCGAGCGCGTGGTCATCGAGGTGGCGCCGCTCGCGTTCATGCGCGGCCGTTCGCTCAATGACTCGTTCATCATCCTCGATGAAGCGCAGAACACGACCGTCGAGCAGATGAAGATGTTCCTGACGCGCATCGGCTTCGGTTCCCGCGCCGTCGTGACCGGCGATGTCACGCAAACCGATTTGCCCGCCGGACGGCCGTCGGGTTTGCGCCACGCGTTGCAGGTGCTGCGAGGCGTGTCGGGCGTCGCGTTCAATCATTTCGACGCCGCCGATGTCGTGCGCCATCCGCTCGTGCAGCGCATCGTGCAGGCCTACGAAGCGCAGGGCAGCGCGGACTCCGACGCGTCGCGTGGTGATCACCGTGGCTAGCGATCAGCGCGGCCTGACGATCCACCTGCGCCGCGCGACGCGGCGCGGCCGTGTGCCGGCCGTGTCGGCGATGCGGCGCTGGGCGAACCTCGCCGCGGGCCGGCTCGCGCGTGGCCGCGAGCTCTCGGTGCTTGTCGTCGGCTCTGCGCGCAGCCGCAGCCTCAACCGGCGCTACCGCGGCAGGGACTACGCCACCAATGTGC
>JBOHZR010000352.1:0-17773 GCA_050738595.1 Steroidobacteraceae bacterium
CCTCGAGGAAGAGCTCGGTCTGCTTGGCGAACCAGGCGAGGTCGAAGGCCTGCGGCAACTTCGCGATCGCAAAGCGCGCACTGAAGGTGTCCGCATCGAAGAACGTGCTCTCGCTCACCGTCCAGTCGAGCCAGCCCTCAACGGCAGCGCCTCCGATGCGCACGATGGCGCGCGGGGTGCGCACTTGAGCGCTCGGGGTTTGGCTGCTCCAGGGCATCCGGGACGCTCAGCTCGCCAGGACCCCGTCTGCTTGATCGGCAATCGGGGGGATCACGAGATCAGTCCCGGCGCTCACGAAGGGATCGGTGAGGCCGTTCGCCTGGGCGATCGTCGTCCAGTCGGTCGCATCCCCGTACTGAGAGGCGGACAGGGAGAAGAGGTCCGTGCCGGCGGCCGTGACCGTGTTATCAGAGCTCCCGGCACTTGCGAGATTGCGGTTCATGCGCCCGAGGACACCCGAGAGCTGTGCGAGCGATGAGAGCTGCTGCGCGGCGGCGAACTGCGCGCTGAAGGTCATGGCCATGTCCGCGCCGGCCCCGCCGGCGATGATTCCTGCGAACCCGGGGGCGCTCTGCAGGCTCACGTCCCCACTCGTCTGCAGCGTCGCCACGCGCTCACTCGTCGCCCCAAGGGGCTGCAGCACCGAATTGAGCGCACTGGGAGAGGCGCCCGAGAAGCTCGCCACCATCCCCACCGCGCTCGAGAGCCCGGACATGAGCGAGGTCAGACCGGTATCGTTCACGGACGAGGCGAGCGTATTCGCGGTATCAAGATCCCCGCTTACTGCCTCATCGATCGAGCTTGATGCCCCGCTGCCCGCGGTGCTCGTGAGGTCGGCGATCACCTCGAAGCTGATCTGGTAGGCGTACAGGTACTGACGCTTAAAGCGCGCCGAGAAGCGCTTCACGATCACCTGGTAGCGCAAGTCCGACCAGGCGAGCGTGAGCGCCGTACCGGCCACGCGGTAGGACTGAAGGAGCGCCCGGCGCGCCCCGGCATCCGCACCGAAGAGCCAGCCACTCCATTCCAGATCGTCATCGATGCGCCCCATCGCATCGACGACGCGGATGCCCCCGATGAGCTCCTTCGTCACGAGGCGCTGCTCGCCCCCCACGGCGATCTCCTCGGGGACCTCCTCGTCCTGGAAGGTGAAATCCCCGAGCTTCAGGGTGAAATCGGCCACCTACAGGCCCCCGGCGGGCACGAGCGCTTGGCGTCCATCGAAGATCGACGTGCCGGTCTGCGGGGCGGCGAGCGCCCCTGCGATGTGGCGTGTGGTCGCCTGAGCGATCTTCTTGCCATCGAGGTTGACCGTCGTGTTGAGGGTGATCGGCTGCGAGGCCTGCGGGGCTGCGATGTACCGTGAGAGCGGCGGCATCGGTTGCGAGGGCGAGGCGCGAACGCCCGCAGCGCTCGCAGCAATGGGCGGTGTGAGCGCCTTGGAGGCATTCCTCAGCACGTTCGCGGCGGCCACGAGCACGGAGCTCCTCGAGATGTCCGCGATGGGCGGACTCTGAGGTCCTGTGCCCCCCGATGCGCGAGGGGCGATAGGATAAGCCACCGAGGCGTCTAAGAGCATACGCCACCACCGCGCGAGCACGGCATTCTGATCGGCAGCCAGGCGGCTTGCATGCGCCAGGTTCTGCGTCGGGGTTCTCAGGTCTCCATTGGCGCGCAGCGCATCCTGGGCCGTCTTCGATCCGAAGAACGCGAAGAGGTGCGCGATCGCCGCGCCGAGCACATCGGCGGCTTTCGTGCCCTCCATGAGATTCCAGACGAGGGAGCCGACCTCATAACCGCTGCCGAACGACACGCCGAGAAGCCCGATGCTCTTTGAGAGCGTCCCGAGGTTCTGAGTCATCATTCCAATGGAGTTCACCCCGGCGGCGTAGCGCGCCGCAGTGCCGAGCGCCCCAACGGCGGTTGCGAGCGCGAGGACTCCGGAGGTCGCTATCGATAGGGCCCCGAGCCCCAGCAGCGCGACGGAGAAGAGCCCGAGGTCCCTCGCGTAGCGCTCGACCTGCCCGGGGTTGCGCGTCATCCAGCCGATGAGCTCGCCCATCGCGGTGTTGAACTTCTTGAGAACCTTGGTGACCGTCGGCAGGAGCGTGATGCCGAGCTCGGTCATCGCGGAGGTGAAGTTCGTCTTCGCGTTCTGCCATTGCTGCCAGACGGATTGATTCGCGAAGCTCTGCTGCATCCCCTCGACCCCGCCGAGCTTCTCGAACTGTGCGGCCATGAGGCGCCACTGCCCGAGCGCGCGTGGACTTCCGAGTGCGGCGACCAGGCGCGTGCCGATCGTGCCGTAGGCGCGCTGAAAGTCGCGCATGATGTCCTGGCGGGCGATCGCCGCGGGGTGCTGCGCGAACTGTCTCGAGATGTAATCGGCCGTGAGGCCCATCCATCTGAGTACGTCGAACTTGCCGTTCTTGAACACGCGCGCGTGGCCCGCCGCGTCGACCATGTTCATATCGGCGAGCGCCTCGGCGCTCCTGCCGCGCAGAAGTCCGGAGCCGAACACCCCGGGGATCGCCCGCGTGAGCGCTGCGGTGAGATTGGTACCCCCTCGGGTGCCTGAGAAGCCGAGACGATTCGCAAGCGCGACGCTCAGTACCGCGTTCTCATCATTGAGGCCCAGCACGTTCTTGGCCGTCATCTGGAAGTAGGCGAGCGAGCGGGTGATCTCGCTCGTTGAGCCGGGTACGAACATGCTCGCTTTGTTGAGGAGGTCGAGATACTTCGTGAGGCTCCCCGGATCGTAATAGCCGGCACCGTGCGCGGCGCGGATCGCATCGGTCACGGATTGGGAGTACGAGGCACCCTTCATGAGGTTCTGCACGTCGGCGTACTTGGCGTACACCGGCAGGATGCCCGTCACCTGGGCGGCTGAGAGCCCCGTGCCCGTTGCGATCTGCTTCGCCATCTTGGCGACGTCGATATTCGAGAAAATCGTGACCGCGGCGACTTTCTCGATCGCCCGGCGCATCGTGTCCATCTGGTCGGCGGTGCCGTGCGTGGCGAGCTGCACCGCGATGAGTTCCTTCTGTAGCTGCGCGGCCTTGTCGATCGCGAAGAGGAGCGGCGCACCGAAGGCAGCGCCGGCGCCGGCGAGCGCGATGCCTCCCATGAAAAAGCCTTTGATCGTCTCGAGCCGGCGCTGTAGCTTCGCTGCAGAGTCTTCGGTCCTCGCGAAATGCCGCGCGACGAGCGCCAGGGGCCCGGCGACTTCATCGATGATCGCGATACGGACGGCAATGCGATAGGCTTCAAACATCGGAGGACCCTCAGATGCCTAGCATGGTGTGGCGAATGCGTGAGCGGCTCGCCGAGCGCTCGCGCCGGTTCCAGTTTCCCCCGCAGCGCATCGAGCCGCCGGCGCTGCGCGAGCGGCCGCTTAAGGTGCCACTGCCCGTGGCGCTGCAGCTGCTCGGATTCGGGATCCTCGCGGTGCTGCTCGGCGGCGGCGTGCTGCTCGGGCTCGGCCTCATCCTTTGGGTCATCCTGTAGCCGCCTCGTTCTCGAGGCCGATCGCGCTTTCGCGGAACTCGCCCTGGTAGCCGATCGGATCGTGGATGAGCCGCTGGCCGGTGAGGCCGTTCACGGTGACTGCACCGAGCGCCTCGACGATCTGCCGAGCGTGCTGGTAGACGGCGGGCCCGAGGAACGGCCGCGGCGGCATCCTCTCGGTCCCGAGCTCCTGGTAGACGGCGATCTCACTCGTCGAGCCGACCGCAGCCTCCAGACCCTCCACCGCATGGGAGATCGAATCCTGCAGCTCCCCGGTGCGCAGCAGCGGCTCATCAGGGGCGTAGCCCCTCGCGATGCGATCCTCGACCGTGCTCTCAGCGAGCGGCTCCCAGGCCGGGAACGGTCCCTCGGCGCTCTGATACTCACCGATCTTCGCGCGCGCAGTCTTCGCGACGGCCGCTCCGATCGGCTCGAGCACTTCGTGCCAGGCGGCAACGACGGCGGCCTCCCGCACGAGCAGGTGCTCGGCAAAGGCACCGAAGCTCCTGAACTCCCTCACTTGCGCTCCTCGAATTCCATCGTCGTCCAGTTGAATATCGACCCCTCGAACTCCGAGAAGATGATCGATAGGGCTGCCCGCTCGGTGCGATCGAGCACGAGCTCCTCAGCCTTCGCGCGTGAGACTCCCATCGCAACGTGATACGGGACGCCCGAGCGGATCAGCCAGCAGGCGCTGCGGAATCGGGCGTCCTCGACGAGTTTTTTATTTGATCTTGCCCCTCCTGCCGCTCGGCCAGCGCCGTCACGTGCGCGAGAACGGCAGCGATGCCGTGACGCCCGAGCCTCTGGATCGCCGCGTCGACCTCCCGCAGCGTCGTGGGCGGTGCAGCCTGCTCCCCGTCGATCTCCTCGACCATGACAGCGGGCATCACATAGCCGGTCACGTACATCGCATTCGATGCCGCCTCACCGAGCATGCGAACGAGGCGCGACTCCTCGAGGATTCCGAGCTCGCGCACCTTGAGCTTGCGGCCCTTGGCGTCCACGATCACGCCAGACAGAGGCTCAGGGTCCTTCGGGGTGGGCGACGGAGCCTCTCGATTCAACTCAAGCTTGATGCTCATTCAGAGTCCTCGCGTACAGAGAAGGGGATCACGTTGTCGTGCTGCAAGCGGCGCGGCGCCCGCACGCGCTTCGGCCCCTCTGTGGAGGGCGCTGTGGGCTGCTCGTTGCTCATGTGATGACGAGTTTGCGCGAGGCGATGAAGGACATCGTGCGCTTGACCGATTTATCTCCCTCCCACGCCCCGGCGTCATCGAGCTTCAGCAGGACTCGTCGGTAGCGGAACTGGCTCAGCGCTCCGTTGCGTTCGGTGATCGTCTCGGTGATCGTCACCTCTCCTTCGGTGAGCCCGGAGAAGAAATCCGACTCGAGCTGGCAGAAGTACCGGTCGACGGTCGAATCGCGCCGCTCGAGCATGAAGGTCCCGGTCCAGCCCTCATAGAAGCGCAGCCGATCGATCACCCCATCGAGCCGCTTGATCGTCTCCTCGGTCGTCTCCTGCTTGGCTTTGAAGCTCGTCAGGCCCGTGATCTGCAGGACCCCGTTCGCCGTCACGACGTTGAGCGTGAGGTCCCGGCCAATCGAATAACCATTGAGCGGCATTGCTGCTAGCCTCGAAGGTGAAGCGGTGAAGGGGAAGCGGTGCGCGGAGGCGTGCTAGGCCGCAAGCCCCTGCTGCGTTGCCGAGGTCACCTGGACCGTCGTGCCGCCGATCAGATTGACGAGGAACTTCTCGTTGATGGCGAGGTAGGTCACCATCACGGTCGCCACCTGAATGCCCTCGGCGGTCTGGCTCAAGGGATTATTGGCGCCATCGATCTCGACCGAGTATGGAAGGGTGCCCAGGCTGTTGCCGATCATCGGCGGTTCCTGGTCCGCGAGGGTATCGAGCCAGTGACCGAGCGCATCCTCGGCGTCCTGCTCCTCGCTCGGGGTGATGAGCTCGCCCACGAACTTCCCGCCCCACTGATTGATCGTGGTGGCGAGGTAGTCGGTCATGCGCGTGTAGTTATCCCCGGAGCGCGAAGGATCGGAGCTGGAGTTGTGACCCAGGAAGCACGAGAAGTAATTCCCACCGGGGGAGGGATTCATGATGCAGTCGATGCCGGCAGCGGCGAGCGCCTGCTGATCGGCAGAGGAGTACTGCTGATTCGCGTAAGTCTTCTGCGTGCCGGCGATCCCCTGCAGGGGCTGATTCAAGGAGCTGAACTGCGGGCCATTCGCCGCGAGCCAGCCTGCGACGATGCCCTGCGGGGAGACGAAGCGCAGCTGATCGTTATAGGTGTCGTTCCAGTACACCCAGTCCCCGAAGAGAAGTTTGAACCAGGGGTTGTCGATTCCCGCCGTGGCCTTCGTGGTCGTGGCATTGGAGATCGTATCCCCGAGAGGCCCGGTGCCGATCATGTAGGTGGCCTCGGACATCCCGTAGGCGACCTGCGTCGACCAGGTCGTCGAGTCATCGCAGTCCGCGAGTACCCCGATCGCCGCTCCCGTGCCTCGAAGCGCGTACATCCCCTTGCGCGGGACGATGTCCTGTCCGAGGAGGATCGCCCCATCGATTCCCGCCGCTCCATCCGTTCCACCAGCCAGAGTGAAGCTGGCCGCCGCGGGTGCATCGGCGCCGGCGCCGGCGGAGGCGACGATGAGCTGGGAGGGCCCGCGCTGGGCGCTCGTCCCGGCGTTGATGGCGTTTGCGATCGCGAGCCACAAAGCGTTCCCGGCAAGCCCGGCCCCGACGTTGTCGAAAGCCTCCGGAACGAGGCCTGGCATCGCAACGGTCACCTTCCAGGTCGCGGCCTTGGTCCCCGCCCCGAGACTCACCTGGGTCGAGTTGCCCTGGCTTCCGGTGTATTTGGAAGTCAGCACGAGGTCGGCACCTTGAATGCTCACCTGCGCGGCGGTATCCGTTCCGTCCGTCACGCGCACCAGCACGAAATTGTTCGCGCCCTGAAGCCCCGAGAGGGCGACCTGCGTCAAGAGGTCGTACTTGCGCGGCTGAGGACCTGCGAACACCGCGGCGGCCTGCGCAAGGTTACCGAGATTCACCGGACTGTTGACCGGGCCCCAGCTCGCGCTGCCGATGATGCCTTCCTTGTTGCTCGGCACGCCGTTGATGTTGAGCTGCGGGGGCGGGATGATCTGCGTGTAGATGCCCGGCACCAGAAGCTGCGCCAGATTGATCGTGCCCTGCGTGATGAGCATGTGATGTCCTCGAGAGAAGTAGTGCGGCGCGCGGTCGAAACTTCAGCCCGCAAGAGGCGCTGCGGGACGGGGAGGGGCACCCGGGGAGAGCGGCTTCACGGGGACGACGCTCGCGTGGTTGGAGCTTTTGAGGATTGCCTCGATCGCGGCCGGATCGCTGATCTGCTGGCCGACCTGGTGGGTCCCGAAGGGCCGCGTGACGATGAGAGCGGTGGGCACGGTGATTGACCTCATGAGTAGACGGTGACGATCGGAGCAGCACCGGGGCTCGATGCATTGTCGATATCGGTGCGCATCACGATGAGCTCCGCGGTGCCTTGCACCTCGATCATCGGGTACTCCGCCGTGTAGAGCAGATCGCGCCGGTAGGCGCGCTCCTTCTGCAGCGCATCGGACTGCACGCTCGAGCGGAAGATGAGCCGCGCGGTCGTGCCATCGGACAGGGAAAGCCAGAAGCTCGAGGCGAGCGCCAGATCGATCGGCTTGGCGAGGCTGTCGCGATCCTTCGGGGTGGCGGCCCAGATGCCGATCTGGAAAAGCCGTTCCTGGCGGCGCATCTCGCGCCGGATGGTGCCGGTCGCCCCGACGCGCGCGGCCTGAAGGCGCGCGGTGGCAGGGAGCGTCACGGTGGGGCCGAACGCCGAGACGCCGGCGAGATCATCCCCGATCAGCTGCGCGAGCGCGCTCGCGATGCTCTCGGGCGTGTCCGCCGGTTGCACGGCGTGCACGTACGCCTTGCCATTGACGAGCGCCATGACGTTCTGAGGATTCGCAGCGCCGCCGCTCACCCCGCCGATCGTGATCGTGGGGAAGAGGCCCACCGTCCCGGTGAGCGGGTCCTGCGAGACCTCCCCGATCGCGAGCGTCAGGCTCACGACATTGCGCGAGGCCTCGACCCACTTCAGGGGATAGCGCGTCGTGTTGTGCTCTTCGGGGCGCGGATAGACCGAGACGTGCGCTACGGGGGGCTCGGCGGCAAGGTCCGCCTCGAGCTCGCTCGGCTGCGGCCAGCCCGCATAGACCTTCGCATCGAGCCCGAGGCTCGAGGGGGCCTCACTGCCGTTCGGGTACAGCGTGGTGGCGATGAGCGCGACGAGCGCGTTCTCGACGTCCGATAGATCGGCCATCCGCGCTACACCTCGAGCCGTTCGCAGAGCAGATTCGCACCGAGCGGCGTCGTGTAGGGCCCGAGCACCTGATAGCGCACGCCGGCGGCATCGACGATTACATCGCGCAGCTTCACCTCGATCCCCTGAAGCGCGCTCCTTGGGATGAGGACGCGCCAGAGCGTGCGGTTCGCCGTATCGGCCGGTAAGCCTCCCGCGGGCTTTGGACCTTCGCCCTTCAATTGGATCGCCGCGGAGAGCTCCTCGGCGATGAGCTCCTCGTTGCCGCGCCGCGAGCCGCGGTACTGGGTCGCCCCGAGTGCGGGGGCGCCCTGCGGACGCAGGAGTTTCACCCGATGGGGATAGAGCCAGCTCATACGGCGAGCCGCGCCGCGTAGGGTCGCAGCTGCACCCTCAGATCCTCATCCAGCAGTGTCGTTGCGGCACGCTGAAAGCTCGTATCCCCGGCGCGGATGCTCTTCCAGTTCCCGATCCCCGGATCCTCGCGCAGCGTGCGGATGATCCGCGCACAGGCGAGCTTCACGGCCGGCGGCATCGCGCTCTGCGGGAAGCCCGCGACATAGCGAATCTTGATCTCGCTGTAGTACTCGAGCATCACCCCGGCCGGGACCCAGATGTTGCCGGTGCGCACGTCCCAGAGATTCGCAAGGGGGGCTATCCAGAGCTCCCACACTGGCGGGCCGCCGAACTTCGACATCGCGGCGAGCAGGTTGTACTGATTCATGCTCCAGTCCGCGACGTCCCCGCGGCGCCCGTAAGCGTAGCGGCCGACGCCCGAGAGGATTCGCACGAGAGGCGTACGGGAGGCGAAGGTGAGCGGCCGCCCGGAGGGCATGTAGCGCTGCTGCTCGATCACGAGCCCGTACTGCGCGGTCGCCTGCGCCGCGTGCGCATTCAGGACGTTCTGCAGGGTGAGGGCGAGCTGCCCCGCGGGCCCCGTCGTCGTCGCGACGGTGCAGGCCTCGATGAGCTGCTCGTTCTCGCGATCGAGGATCAGCACATCCCCGGGCTGCAGAAGCGACGCCGGACCGTCCCCGAGTGTGACCGGTACGTTCGTGCCAGGGGCGATCGCCCCGGCAAGCGTGAATTCATAGACCGGATCGAGCGCGGCCATGTAGCAGGGCGCCCCTTGCGCATCGGGCATCCACACGAGCCCCTCGGGGCGCTTCAGGTGCGCATCGATCAGGATCGAGGCGCGCGCGATCTCACCGGAATCGAGGTGGCTCAGCCCGTAGGCGGGTCCTTCCTCGACCTCGAGGTACGCCGAGGGCATCGCTTGAGCCCCCGGCTAGTTGAGAACGGCGCGCAGGTCCGCGTAGAGGCCACTCGGAGGGCCGCTCGTCACGGCTGCGCGAACGAGTCCAGCGGGTACGTCGACGAGCACGTTCCCGGCCGCGGTGAGCGCAGCGGCGGTCGCCACTTCGACCCAGGTCACATCATCCGGCCCCAGGTATTGCAGCGTCACGGTCGCCCCACCGAACGTGCCGAGCACGCTGAAGAGCGCGCGCCCGCCGGGCCAGTCAAGGCCGTTCCCGGTCGCCGCGGCATCCTTGAGCAGCTGTACCCGTACCGGGATCACCCGTAGATCCTCCGCGCCGGGCGCACGCGCTCTTCGGCCGTCGCATCGGTCACGCTCAGGGGCAGGATGAGCTTGGAGCGCTGCGCAAGGCCCTTGTCGAGCATGTACTGCCCGATGTGGCTTGGCACCTCGGCCATTCCTCCCTTGAAGGGAACCGGGAAGAGGATGGGCTGCTCGTAGTCGACGCCGCCCTTGCCATCCGAGGCGAACCACTCGGCATTGTCCCGGCGTTCCTTGCCGGGCTGCACGTACACCTTGCGGTCGCGGATTGAGCCATGCGGCAGATAGATCTTCACTCTCGCTCCAAGCGGCGTTACGCCGCGGTCTGTTTCGCCAGCACCGCACGGAATTCCGCGCCGGTCATGGTGTGCTTTCGCAGGTTGCAGGACGGACAGGCGAGCGCCAGATTCTCCGGGCCGTTCGAGCCGCCCCGCACGAGCGGCACATCGTGATCCACGTGGAACCGGCCGGGGCCAGACCTCACGAGCCCGGCGCGGCAGTACGCGCAGAGCCCCTGCTGCCGCACGAACAGTGCAGCGATGTCCGATGCTGTGTGCTTCTGGGCCGCACCGCGCCGGCGTGCCTTGTTGTTACGATCAGCCTCGCGCACCTTCTCCGGGTGTGCCACACGATAGTTCCGGTAATAAGACCGAACCAGTTCCGGATTCAGCAGCACCCACCGGCGACTTCGCGCGTAGACGGTCTCGCGATTCAAAATCCGTTCGAGCTTTCTGGCACCTTTGCGTTTGGCATCATGCCGACGCATCGCTGCACGCACGCGATCGGGATTATTCCTGTGCCATCGTTCAATCGCCGGCCTTCCAGCCGCTCGGCGAACCGGATCCTTTGTCCGAATTCGATCGTACCGCCGAAGACGTTGCGCATTCGTGCGGCGGTAATTGACGTTATACGCCCTACGGCGTTCGCGATTCTCTCGAGCCCATTCCATGGCCTGCTCTCGGCGGCACGCTTTGCAGTAGCCGTTCGGGCGCCCGGATTTCAGGATAGAGAAGGCGGCCAGAGACTTGACCGTCTTGCACCGCGGGCAACAGCGCACGGTGATAGCATCGGCGGCAGCCATCGTTCGCTCCTGTAAAGCGGATGGAGGTCAGGGGCCGTGCGGCGTTCATAGCGCCGTACGGTCCCGCTTATTCTAATTCAAACAACGAAGCTCGCAAAGTCTACGGGCGCAGCACTTGCACGGTGCTATGCGCATAGGCAAACCCCTTGGCAATTAGAGCGTCGAAGACGAGCGCTACAAATTGCCCGGCGAGGTTGCCGATGAGCCCTAACTGATAGAGCCTCGGCTTCGGATTGAATTCCGTGCCGCTGATGACCGGGCGCTCGAGCTCGCTCTCCGAGAGGATCACCGCGTAGTAGCCCTTGATGCCCGCCGGCGTCGCACCGAAACCGTACTCGGCGGTCGCCGCGGCAGTCGTCGGGATGTAGGGCGTCGGGATGAGCGGCAATTCCCCGGCCTGGGTGGCGATCGACTTCACCTTCACGCCCGCGACGATCTCCATCGTGCCGAGCTCGATGTGGGCCGCCTTCGCCTCCCGGTCGATCAGGTCACCGAGCACCGGGTTGATGGCGATGCCGGTCGGCTTCACCTTGAATTGCACGTTCGCGACCATCGCGGCGACTTCGCTCTTGAGCGTATCGATGATCGACACACCGACCGCGCAGACCGCCTGCTGGGTGATCTGCGTCAGGAGGCCCACCCACTCGTAAGTGGTCGGCGCTGCAAGGCTCGTGTCGGAGCCCGCCCAGGTCATCTCGCACGCCTTGACGATGACGGCATTGACGATGTCGTCCACGTCCTTCGCGACGACGGAGGCGAACTGGCCCTGCTGCTGCGTCACTTCCTTGTCGAAGAGCGAGAGATTCGTCTGCGCGGTGACCGCCTTGATGAAGGCAGGCCGCTCCACGCGGGTGGGACCGCTTGCGCCCTGGGAGAGGTTGCGCGGGTCCGTGGCAGTGGCCGTGGCGATGGCGAGCTGCTCGAAGTAGCGATGCGGATGACCGGTCGCCGGGAGGGAGGGGATGCGCTGATAGAAGGGGTCCGAGCGGCGGACCATGTCCGTGATCTCGCGCTCGAAGATCGGGACCTCGACCGCGCCTGAGCCGAGATAGTCGGCTGCGGCCTTCAGGCTCACCGCCTGCGCCGTGATGCTGTGCACTGCCTGCTGAGTGTTCATCGAAAAGTTTCCTCGCCTGGGCGCGGGTGCGCGGTAGAAAGAGCGGAATCAGTGAGAGCGATTCAGGCGCCCGCGGGAAGGAGTCCGGCGCCCTGCAGCTTCAGCTTCTGGGTGATGGCGACCTGGCGCGGCAGCCCCTCGAGCGCCTTATCGACCTGCTCGAGAGTGAGCTTGCCCTCCGCGGCGGCGGCGGCTAAGCCGTGCTTGTCGAGCAACTGCTTGACCTCCGGGGAGATCGTGCGTCGCTCGGGGCCCGCAGCGGCGTTGAAGGCCTTCGCCTGCAGGTCCTTCACGATCGTCTCCAATCCCTTGACGGACTCCCCGATCGCATCGAGGGACTTCTTCGTCTCGGGGTCCTGCGTCGCCTGCGCGCCCGCGCCCGCACCGGCTGCGGCACCCGCATCGATGTAGCCGTGATCGCGATAGATGTGCGGGGTGCGATTGAGGATCGACTCCGCTTCCATGTGATCGGCCATGCGGCGCAGCACGTTCACGTGCCCGTGCTGAGGGTGCGTGCCGATGCCGGCCGCTTCCATCGCCGCCGCGCAGCTGCGCAGGGCCTCGGCGTGTGGCTTCACCCGATCGTGCACGGCGCCGGAGGCCTGCAGGGCGGTGAGCTTATCAGCCAGCGGCTTGACGGCTGCGCCCACCGCATCGCCGATCGCCTTGTTGAGCTCGTCAGTAGTCATGGACAGGACTCCGTCGGCCGAGGCCGCTAGTGAGGTGCTGGTGTAGGCCGCCAGGTGCTTCTGCAGCACTGCGGCGCCGGTGAAAATGACATGCGTGGCGATCCACGGATCAGCCTGTGCGTCCTCGACGGACGCATCGCATTCGTAGGACATTCCGAGCTTTGCCTGCTGCGCCTTGATCGAGATGCAGGCCTGCGGGAAGTCCTTCGCATAGATGAAGCCGGCGATGTGGATCGCATTGGCCTCGATGCGCGCTTCGGTGATGACGCCGATCTTGTTCTGATTGTCGTGCCCCGTGAGGTCCGCGCGGTAGTCGATCGCCATCCCGAGGAGACTTGCGAGTGCCTGCTCCGCGACGGCCTGCGGGATCACGATTCGGTGCCCTGCCGATCCTTCTGGAGGACGATCCGAGGGCTCATCGATGCGTGTCAAAATGCCGCTGAAGGGCATCTTGTTGGGATGGCCCGGCGTTGCGGGCACCTCGAGGGACATCGCCGAGAGTTGCCACCCGACCGCATGGACGGTCCAGCTCTTCGTGTCGATCCCGAGCTCGCGCGCGCGGTTGAGGATGCGCTTGCGCGCCTCGGCGCGCTCGGCATCGGAGAGCCCGTGCGTGCGATCGACCATATCCCAGGCGAGCCGTGTGTGCTTCTCGTCGGGAATCGGCAGTGCGCGCTTGCCGGGAACCGCGAAATGCTCAGCCGGCAGCGCGTCGCGCTCTTTCTGGGAAAGTGCCATCGTGGGGTGAACCTCTAGCCGGAAACGGCCGCTTCGAGCTGCAGTTCGAAGATCGCGACCTCATCGGTGCCTGCGACCTGGCGGAAGGAGACGCGCCGGGCGCGCAGCGCGCCGGCCTCGATCTCATCGGCGGCGCGGCGCAGCGCCCTCACCATCTCGGCGCGGCTGAACAGGAGCGAATCCATGCTCGCACCGCGCGGCAAGGGTGCGGGACGGGGGCGCAGGTCGAACATCTTCAGATCGATTCGGCGAGGTCCTGCAAGAGGTCTCGCCCGTGACCCTTTGCGACTTTCACCCCCTCCATCGCCACGTAGCGCAGCTGCGCGATGACGCTCGCAGCCTGCTCGAGCACCCCGGCGGTGCGGTAATCCCCCGCGCGGAAGGCCTCGCGCGCCAGGCGCGTCACCTCCGCGTGCAGCGGCTCAAGCGGCCGCAGTCCCTGCGCGAGGACCGGTGCATCGAGGGAGCGCTGCACGTTCTGCTTGGGGCTCAACGCCGGGTCGTACCTGACGGGCTCGTGCACCACCGGCTCAACGTGGGGCGCTGGATCACCGGCCGGAGCGCTCGCGCTACCGGCAGCAGGGACGGCATCCCCTTCGCGCTGCCCCGGGCCGAGCGGGCCGCCCTCGAGAGCGGCGGGAGCTGAGGCGCCCTCCTCCCCCTGCGGGGTATCGGGGCCCTCGGCGGGCGCATCGGGAGGCTGTGCAGACGCCTGCACATCGGCTGGCGCGCCCTCCTCCTCGCGTTCCGCAGCGCCTTTCTTCGGCCGAGCCATCCTCAGCTCGTCGCTTCGAGGAGGGTCAGCTGTCCCTGGATCGCCGTCTTGTTCGCCCCGGAAGGCAGCGCCGCGACGATCGTGGTGAGCTTCTCCTGAGCGGCGAGCAAGTCCTGCTTGGCGCCCTCGAGCAGCCCCTCGGTATCCGGGCCCCCGTCGGTCGCGCGGCTCGAATAGCCCGACTGTTCCTCGGTCCCGGAGAGGGTGACGCCCGCGAGTATGGTGTACGGTCCAGCAGTCATGTCAGGCTCCTAAAAGGCGCGCGGTTCAGGCGCAGCGACAAAATCGAATCAGGCGAGGATCGCGACGTCGAAGTGCCCGGCGGCGAGCGCATTGGCGGCAAGACGCGGGGTGAGCACCACATCGAAGCCGTCCGTCGTGCGGTTCGTCACATACCAGGTGGCATCCTGGCCGGGGTTCACGACCGGCACGTACTGGGCAGGGAGCGGTTCATCGAACGTGACCGTCGTCGTCACGGCCGCCCCATCGGCGCCGGAGGCATTGGCGACCTGCTTCTGCATCGCAACGATGAGGCGATCGGACTGGGCGGGCGCCGTCGGCGCGGGCAGTTCCACGGTGTGCAGTTCGAGGGCCATCGGTCAGTTCTCCTTCGATTTCGATTTACGCTTCGTCGCCGCAGCGGCAGCGCCAGCACCCCGCGCGGGGGGCAAGTCCGGGTCGTCGATCTCCGCGGTGCCGCGTGCGGCCATCTTCGCGATCTCCACATCGGCGCCCGTGAGGTCCGCCCACTCGCTCTTGAGCGGTGCCATCCCGTTGCGCGCGCGGTACTCGTTCGGCGTCACGGCGTTGCTCTGGTACTCGAGCTCGAAGATCTCCGCCTCCGCCTTCTTGTCCTCGCGCTTCAACCCGAGGAAGCGCAACTGCAGCTGCGAGAAGCCCAGGCGCGTGTTGATCGATTCTCGCGTGATGTAGGCGGCGATCAGCGTCGCCTTCGGAACGATCGCGCTGTCCCAGTCCCGATCATCGACCACCTCGGCCGTTGAGCGGTTGACATCGTGTTCGACGTTGAGCGACATCGCCGAGAGGTTGAACGAGACAGCGATCTCGCGGATCAGCAGGTCCTGGTACTTGAGGAACAGCGCCGCATCATCGGTGCCGCGCAGCTTCAGGACCTGACCGGCCACCGTCTTTCCATCCCCCGAAAGCGGCGGGCTCATGATGGGAGTGGTGCCCTCCCCTTCGACCTCGTTGCGCCAGAAGCCCCGCACCGTGGCGAGCTGCTCATCATCCATTCCCGGAAAGAGCAGCAGATTCTCCGGCTGGCGGTTCGATGCGAGCTTGCCCGCATAGTTCTCGACCCCGAGCTTGCGATTGATCGTCGCGAAGGCGATCTCGAGATCCCCCAGGCCGAAAGGATTCTCCGTGCTCGGCTCCTGGCGAATGTAGACGAGCTCCTCGTTCGTGAGGGCGATGCCCTGCACGCCGCCGATGTTCCCGTAGCCCAGGGTCTGGTAGTAGCGCGGATCGGTGCGGCTGCCGTCCCACTTGGGGTTGATCTGGATCGAGAGCGAATCCACCGGCCATGCCCAGAGGGGCCGTGCCCGATCGCCTCCGACTTGTTGCTCGTAGGAACCTGCCCCGTTGATGCACAGGTCCTCGATTGTCTGCTCGAGGAAGCTCCTGAAGCTGTCATCGTGGTTGGGCTGCTCGAGGCAGGCGGTGGCGATTGCCGCTTGATTCCTCAGCTCCCGATTCCACTCGACGTTCTTCTTCGGCGCCACCTCCCACTCGAGGTTCGCGATCGGATTTTTGATCCGGCGGATCGCCGCGCGCGCATAGGGCGTCCTGGCGAACATGCGCAGGTTCGCCGGCGTGGGCTTGATGAGCGGACGCTTGTCCGAGAGCCCCCATCCGCCGATCGTCATGAGGCGCGCGTACGGGGCGCTCTCGCGCACGGGGTGATTGCGCCGCCGTCCGCTCCAGATGCTCTGGGCCACGCGGTTGGCGGCCCACTCCTGAACCCTGTGGCGCAGTGTCGGTTTTCTCACTACGCCCATTCCGCGCGCTCACCTGCAAGAGTTGGAGTGATCGATCAGAATGCCCAGCGGCCACCCCCTGCCAACCGATTGAACGCACGCGAGCCGGCGTCCACCTGGTCGTCGTGCTTGGCGTTCGGAAAGAGGCGCATCTCGGCGGTGAGCGCATCGTTCCACGGGGCGCGCAGCATGCAGACGTTGCCGACGTTGACCTGAGCGGCGAAGGGCTCCGCCCGCGTCACCTTGTCGCCCGACTCGGTGCTCGTGTGCACCTTGAAGCCCTCGAGCAGCTTCACGTAGGAGGCGACCTGCGCCCTGCCCGCCTGGCCGGGGTCCTGCGCCAGGCTGATCTCGACGGTCTTGCCATCCGCATCGGCGGTGTTCTTCACCGCGTGCTCGACCTCATCGGGTAAGTTGCTGAAGCGGCGCACATCGGCGATCACGTAGCGCCCATCGGGCATCTTCCCGAGCTTCAATCCGACGCTCGGGTCCCCGTCGACGTCGGAGGCTCCCAGGTCCCATCCGCGGCAGAAGCGCGTGCCGATCGGGATCGCATTGACGATCGGCATCTGATCGGGCCGGAAGATGTTGCCCGCCGGCTTGAAGGGCCGCTGTCCGTACTGCCCCGCGAACATGTAGGGCGCGGCGCGCTCCATCTGATGCAACTGCTCGATCGAGTGCTTCTCGGGCCAGAGCGCGGTGCCATCTTCCTGGATGGCCGGCAGAATGAGGCGCTCCCAGTGCTCCCCGTTGCCATCCTCGAGCAGCCACCCCGAGAGGTCATCCTCGGCGAGACGCTGCATGATCACGACGATCGGGGTGTCGCGTGAGTTCTTGCGGCTCTCGAGGGTCTCCTGAAACCAGTCCCGGTCCTTCTTCAGCTGCTCGGCGTTGCGCGCCTCCTCGGGCTTGTGCGGATCATCGATGATGATCGCCCCACCGAAGGTGTCGCGCCCGATCTTGCCGGCACCGAACCCGGTGATTGTTCCGCCGGCGCCGGCGGCATACATGACCCCGGCACGCGTCGTCTTCCAATGTGCCTTGCCGAAGCTTGCAAGCTGGGTCTCTGGGAAGATCTCGCGATAGACCTCGTGCGCCACCAAGTCCCGCGTCCTCGCAGAATTCTCATCCGCCAGCCCCGAGGCGTAGCTCGTGTGGATGAACTCTGCATCGGGAACCTTCCCGAGGCACCACGCCACCCAACAGATCACCGCGAGCTCGGTCTTCGAGTACCGCGGCGGGATGTTGATGATGAGCCGCTTGATGACCCCGAGAAATACCTGGGTCAGATACCAGCAGATCAGCGCATGGTGCGGGGCGCGTTGCCAGCGATCTCCGCGCCGGCACTGAAACATGTAGCGCGAGAAGAAATAAAAGCGCTCGCGAGCCTGCGATGCCGCAACCGCCCGCTCGATGGCGGTGAACTGGCCGAGCATCGCGCCTCAGAGGCGCCCCTCGAGGTCCTGCGCGATCGCTCGAGCATCCTCGGGCTTGACGATGACGACCGTCGTGCCGAGCAGTGGCGCGGAGCCGGTGGGTACTTTGAGCTCGAGCTGATTGCCGATCAGCTTCAGGTGCTGTGCAAGGGTCCGGGCGGCTTCGTTCTTCGAGTTCGTGCGGTACTCGATGAGATTGCCAGCGGCGTCGAACTTCTCTCCGCAAATCGCGGAGGCGACCTCATCGGGAAGCCGGTGCATCGGGATGAGCTTGCCATTCTCATCGCGCAGCTGCTTCGGATTGAAGCGCACGAGCGCCCCGAGGCACTTGAGCACATCGACGGCGTTCGCCCCGGATGCGGCGATGAGCTGCGCCTCGCGCTCGGCGACCGCGGCGCGCACCTCCGGGCGCGACATCCTGCGCCACGCCTTGTCGTTCGCGCGCTTGCCGGTATAGCCGCTGCGACGCAGCGCCTCGGCGGCGCAGTGGCACTTGATGTAC
>JBOHZR010000353.1:0-2058 GCA_050738595.1 Steroidobacteraceae bacterium
TCCTCACGGTGCGGCGAGCCCATGCAGCGCGAGCGCCGTGAGCGCGCGGCGGCGATGCTCCGCGCCGCGATCCGGGGCGAAGGTCACGCCCGGCAGCACGAGGCCATAGCGCTCTGCGCTCGCGTCGGCATCGACGATCCAGCGCGCGAGCTGCTCGAGCCGCGCCTCGGTGTCGAGCCCGGGAAGACGTCCATAATCGAACCGGCGCTCTGCGGTCCCGCTCGAGGCGTATTCCTTCACGAGAAGGGGTGCGCCGCGTGCGTAGGCCTTCCACGCAACTTGCCGCGGCGAGTCCCCGTCGCGGAACGGGCGCAGCCCGCGCCATTCCTCCTGTTCGCCGCCATCGCCGGAGCGCCTCGACTCATGGCGCGAGCCGTCCGGGCGCGGCAAAGGGCGCCCGCCTCTCGGCCGCGGGAACACGATGATGGCGAGCGGCGCCGAGACCCATGTCCAGGCCCGGAACAATCCGAACGGGTGGGTCGTCGAGATGCGCACGCGCTCGAGATGCTGCTGGCCGCGGCGCGGCGTCGACACCTCGAAGACGGCCCGCGCGGTGGCGGTCGGGGCGAGATCGACGACCGCAGGCTGCACTGCGCCGCGCGCATCCACTTGCACGCGCAGGCGCGCGTTCCGCGCATCGTTTGCCAGCGCGAGGGTGACGAGCCCGCGCCCGCCTGCGAATGCGGCAGTCGTCGTGATCGAGTCGATCTGGAGCTCGAGGAGGTTGTGGTGGCATTGATGCATCGCGACGAGCGCGAGTCCGGCGAGGAGCCCGGCAAGCCCGAGTGCGATCCCGTTGCCGTAGTTGAGCGCTGCGAGCAGCATCCCGAGCACGACGGCGGCGAACCCGAGCCCCGCACGCGTCGGCAGGACATACAAACGCCGTCGGCGCAGACGCAAAGGGAACTCATCGACGCCCTGCCGGGCGACGGCCCACGCCGCCATGCGGCGCTCGAGCTCAGATCGGAACGGGAACACGTCGCGCGAGATCCGCGGCGAGGCTCGCGGCATCGGCCGCTCCGGCGCCCTCGCGCAGCTCGAGTCGATGCGCCGCGACGGCGGGAAGCACCGCCTGCACATCCTCCGGAAGCACGGCGGCGCGCCCGGCGATCGCGGCCCACGCCTGGGCGGCGCGCAGGAGGCCCTGACCTGCGCGCGGCGAGAGGCCGAGCTTCACTTCGGCCCGGTCGCGCGTATGCCGGATGAGCGCCTGAATGTAATCGAGCAGCGCATCGGAGACGTGAATCTCGCGGATCGCCAGCTGGAAGCGCACCACTGAGGCGACATCGAGCGCGGCCGGCACGGCCGGGATGAGATCGCGACGCTCGCCGCTTCTCAGCAGCTCGCGCTCCGCGCTCGCATCCGGATAGCCGAGGGCGATTCGCATGAGGAAGCGGTCGAGCTGCGATTCGGGCAGCGCGAACGTGCCCAGCTCCTCGTGCGGATTCTGCGTCGCGACGACGAAGAACGGATCGGGGAGGCGGTAGGTCGTCAGATCGACGCTCACCTGACGCTCCTCCATCGCCTCGAGAAGCGCGCTCTGCGTGCGGGGGCTCGCGCGGTTCACTTCGTCGGCGAGCAGCAGGTGTGTGAAGAGCGGGCCCTTGCGGAAACGGAACTGCTGTGTCGCCCGATCGAAGACCGGGACGCCGATGATGTCGGCCGGCAGCAGATCGCTCGTGAATTGCACGCGCTGCCAGGCGAGTCCGAGCACGTGAGCGAGCGCATGCGCGAGAGTCGTCTTGCCGACGCCCGGGACGTCCTCGATGAGCAGATGGCCGCGTGCGAGGAGGCACGCGAGGCACAGTCGCACCTGGCGCGGCTTGCCCAGAATGATGGATTCGAGCGCTGCGATCGCGCGCTGCAGCGCCTCGATCATGAAGTGCGCGGCCCGGGCCCGAGGAGCCGCCGCACGCGCGCGAGCTGCGCTTCGAAGTCCGTGAGGGTGCGCGCAAGATCGGTCTCGCGCTCGCGCTCGGCCGCGACGACTCCCGCGGGCGCGTGGCTCGCGAAGCTCTCGTTGGCGAGCTTCGCGCGCGCCTTCGCGAGGTCCTGCTG
>JBOHZR010000354.1:0-9894 GCA_050738595.1 Steroidobacteraceae bacterium
GCGCTCTGGCGCGCCTCGGCGGCGTGCGCACGGACGCTGAGGACGATGAGCCGCGAGCCCGCAGCGCTGATCACCGCGAGCACGATCGCGGCCGGAAGCCAGACCGAGCGGCGCAGGCGGCGCAGAACCTTCATGAGAGGTCCCTGTCCAGCACGTCAGACTCCCGTCCTGTCGAGGTGGACCGTGAGCGTCAAGGTGATCGTGATTCGGCGCGTGCCGGCGAGGGTGAGATAGTCGCCGAGGAGGCCGAGATCGACGCGCGTGAATTTGCGCGTGAAGCCAATGTATCCCTCGCGGTACTGAGGTGCCGACCCGAGTGCGCCCGTCTGGATGTTGACGACGGGCGGTGCCACATGGCCCGTCGCCGCGCCGGCGATTAAGTTCACCACCCGGCCGAAGCGGTCTACGCGCAACGTGCCGAGCTCGGTCCCCAGGTTCCCGCTCACGGAGCGAGCGTACGAGACGGTCGTCAACCAGGTGCGCGCCCAGAGCACCCCGAGCCCGAGCTTCGGCAGATTGCCATGCGTCGTGTCGATGTCGAACTGCCGGCTCTCGAGCTGCAGCGTCAGCTTGTTGAAGAAGGTACCGCTCGCGCCGAAGGCCTCGATGCCGTAGTCGAAGTGGTGCGTTCCGGCGTACTCGGCGATCTCACCGGCCCCTCGGTGCACCTCGCCGTCTAGCGACCACTTCGTATCCGAGCCGCCGCGCAGCGCGCCGGTGAGGCTCCCGAATTCCCAGCTCGCGGTCGCGAGCTTCTGGTACTCGCCGCCCACGCCGATGACGGTGTGCGTCGTGCTGTGCAGGAAATCGAGCGAGCCGCCCTCACCGCCATTCGTTCCGGTGAGCGTTCCCCAGTTGCCGTTCAGGATGAGCTGGTCATCGGGGAAGGCGGGTGCCGCGACGAGCAGTGCGATCGAGCCGAGCGCACCCGCGAGTCCGTTGCTGCGGCGCGCCGGGCTCGACATCATGAGCGCTGCGACCGCATGCCGTGCATCGTGTCGGCGATCTCAGCGCGGGCGATCGGCAGGAATGCGATCACGAGGATCCGCTCCCGCTCGCCAGGCAGGGCGACGGCGGTGCTCGTCACCTGAAACAGCCGCGGGAGGATACGCACGTGCATCTTGCGCCGTCCCGTGAGCCCGGGCTCCCACCAGCGCTGGGGCAGCTCCGGAAACGCGAGGAGCGGCTGCGCCTCGGCACCCAGCCGTGCAGATGAGAACAGTGCGTGCGCCGGCCTATTGAATGCGAGCACGCGGTCCTCGGCGTCGAGTACGAGTGTCGCCTGTTCGGCGGCATCGACCGCCGCGCGCACGGCGAACGCCTCAGTGCGGTCCTCCATCAGCACGAGCGCAAAGCGCCTGCCTCGATGCGCGATGTGTCGCACGTGGATGTGCGCCATCCTGAGCTCGCCGCCCACGCGCAGCGTCACCTCGGGGGCGATGCCGCCCGCGCCGCTCACGAGCTCCTCCACGATCTCGGGATACGAGAACTGCACGACCTCCCCGAGCTTGCGGCCCGACGCAGGGGCGCGCGTCCAGCCGCCCTCGGCAAGCGATGCGCTCTCGGCGACGATCTGCATCGTCGACGCCTCGACGAGCACGGCGGGGCGAGGCAGCTCCTCGATGAGGCTCGACCACAGCTCGCGCCCGTGCTCGGCTTCGAGGCGCGCGGCGGCGACGTGGGCATGTAGCCGGTCGAAGATCGCGCCGAGATACTCAGCGGCGAAGGCGCAGGCGAGCGTGAGGATCGCAAAGCCCTCGAGCAGCACCAGGTAGTAGCCCGCCGGTGCGTAGAAGCCAGGGAAGGGCGTGTCCGCCGCCCCGGTGATCGCACCGAGCCGTGTGACGAGCCACGGTCCGACGGGATCGAAGCCGCTCGCGTACCAGCGCAGCTCCGGAGCCTCCGCGAGCGCGACGATCGCCACGACGAGGACGGCGACGGCTGCCGAAGCATAGGGCTGCCAACGCGAGAGGAAGATCGCCCCGACGACGGGAAGCGCGAATACGAGAAGAAACGCCGGATTCTGCAGTCCGCCCGCGTAATGCCACGTCAGGCCGATCACGACCACGCCCAATGCGTGCAGCAGCGCGAGCGCGCGGCGCCGTCCGGCGCCGAGCACGGTCGCGGGCGAGACGAGCACGGTGAACGCGACGTGCACCGCCGTGAGCGCAAGCAGCCCGAGCAGTGCCGCACCGATCTGCATCGCGAAGGAGCTCACGAGCCACGGCAGTCCCGCTGCGAGGAGGATCGCGAAGATCGTGAGCAGCCACAGATCGTCGAGCAGATGCACCCGCGGGTCCGTGAACGACGGTGCGGGGAGGAGCTGTGTGGTCTCGAGCGCCTTCACCGCGGATGCCTCTCGATGCGCGTGCCGTTCGCGGCGATCGTCGCGGTCGCGCCGTCGAACTGATTGCCGTCGAGGTAGGGCGCGGCAGTGATCGTCTTTGCGCCGCCCGGTGGCTGGAAATCCGACACGCGCAAGGCGAGCGCGTGAGGCCGCAGGACCTGGTTGCGCCGCAGGACCGGAGAATCGCCGACCACGTCGATACCGTCGTAGCGTGGCTCGATGATCACGTTGTCGACTGCGGTGCTCGGATTGCGTGCATCGCCGAGCACGAATGCGAGCCCGTACCCGCAGCGGTGCAGGCGGTTGTCGCGCACGAGCGCGTTGCTCGAGCTGCGCACCATGATCCCGTACGCGGCAACTCCGTCGAGCTCGTTGCCTTCGATGACGGCCTCGCGCGCGCCCTCGGCGACGATCCCGAAGCCCGCGCCGCCGCTCACGCGGTTGCCGCGCACGATCGCGCCCGCGCCGACCAGATGCACGGCGGATTCCGCAGCACCGAGCAGCTCGTTGTGCTCGATCAGCACCGGAATATTGCCGGCGACGATGCCCGCGTGATCGTGATCGAAGTGATTGTCGCGGACCGCAAAGGGGGCGCCTTTGAGGTCGAGCGCGCTGCTCACCGCCCAGACGCCGGCGTCGCGCTCGCCCGAGAACTCGTTCCCGACGACGGAGCTGTCGCGGCTCGCCGCCGCGAAGCGCACGCCGATACGATCGTCGGCGAAACGATTGCGCTCGATGAGCAGGTCAGTCGCATTGCCTGCGATGTCCACACCCACATCGCAGCCGCTCACGGTCGCGGCGTGCAGATGAAACCGGGCTGCGCGCACCAGAACGGCCGCTGCGGGGCAGCGGCTCACACTCACGCCCTCCAGAGTGGTGTTGGGCGCCGCGACGTCGAACACGGGCCCGCCAGCGAGCGCCTGAGCGTCGATCACGCCATGCCCGGGCTGCGCGACGACGGTGAGTCCGTGCGAGCCGACGATCGGAGGCAGCGCCGTCTCGACATCGATGCGCGGCGCCTCGAGCACGATCCGCGCGGCGCTCGACGCCGTGGCCACGACGAACAGCGCCTCGCGCAGGGTGCCGGGGCCGCGATCGGCGCCGCTCGTGACATTCACGACGAGCGTGCCCGAGGCGGCTTCAGGCGCCGCGCGGCGCGTCTCGTACCAGCGCGCGGCGATCACGAGCGCGGCCACCAGCACGAACACGCTCAAGGCAAGAACCGAGCGGCGTCCGACACGCGAACCGGGCGGCTGCGGCGAGCCGATCTCCTGGGTCATCGCGCACCTCCTCCTGCACGCGCCAGTACGAGCACGGCATGCCAGGACCGCCGGGGCATGAGCCTGCCGAACGGCACATCGATCGGTGCCGAGAGCGCCGTCGCGAGCGCGAGTGCCCCGAGGGCAGCCGGCCGCGGCAGCCGCGCGAGATGCGGCAGGAGCCAGGTTTTGAAAGGAGCCGGATCGACGCCCGTCACGGCGTGCACGCCGAGTCCGCACTCCTCGAACAGCCGCCGGTAGAAATCACGGTGCCGGGCTCTGAACACCGGGCTGTTGCAATGGTTTGCCGTGCGCGCGGGCGCCGCCTCGAGCACGACGAGTCGTCCGTCCGGGGCGAGATGCCGGACGATCCGGCGCGCCGCGGCGAGCAACGCCCCGATGTCGAGGATGTGCTGCAGCACCGTCACGGACAGGATGAGATCGAAGGGGCCCTCGACGTCGAGCTCCGCGCAGTCCTGCACGAGAAAGCAGCAGCTCTGGGCGACACCGCTCGCGCGGGTACGTCTGCGCGCCTCCTCGATCATCGTGGGACTCAGATCGATGCCGGTGACACGCGCGCCGCGCGCCGCGAGCCGCCGGCTCCAGCGTCCGACGCCGCAGCCGATATCGAGCACGCGCGCGCCGGCGGGCACAGCGAGCCACGGTGCGAGCGCCCGGCCCTGACACAAATGGATGAGCCGGTTGTAGAAGGCCGGCATGCCGTAGGAGCAGACCGCAGCGAGCCCATCGCCGGCGCCCGCAAAGCGCCGGGCACGATCTTCCCAGTAGATCGCGGGACGCTGAGGCGCCCGCATCATCTGAGTCTCCGCGCGATCAAATGTACGCCGGCCGGCACATACGGCAGCTGCTCCGCGGGCTCGTAATGGTCGCGATACAGGCGCCTGCCTATCAGCTTCACGGCGACCCAGTTGGCGTATCCGACGGACATCGGAATGATATGGACGAGCGCGTAAAACAAGTAGAGCGGCACGATCGGTGCGGCGTAGGCGCGCTCCTCGCGCGGCACCACCGTGAACAGCGCCACGGCGCCGAGGAGCAGGTAGCCGCCTACCGCCGACATGAAATACACCGGATTGATCCAGCCGGCGTTCGGGAGCCAGCGTGCGAGGAACAGCGTATCGAAGCCGCCGATGAAGCTCCCCGCGAGCAGCAGGGCGCTCAGAACCTTGAGCGCGTGAGCGGCGATCGTGAACCCGCCGAGATACAGCACGTAGTGATAGAGCGAGAACGGCGTGCGGCGCGCGACGCGCCAGACGGCCCCGAAGCGCTCGGTGTACACCTTCAACAGGCCGTAATACCAGCCGACGCGCTGGGAGAACCAGCGCTGAAACGCCCCTGGTCCTTCCGTGCTCACGACGAGCCGGCCGTCATAGTAGATGCGCTCGCCGCGATCGAGCAGCAGCACCGCGTTCTCGAAGTCCTCGGCGTACACCGAAAGGGTGTGCGCATCGAGAGCGCGCTTCAGCGCATCGCGACGATAGAGCGACGCGCCCGACGTCTGGCAGTAGTCGGCGAGGCTGCGGCGTCCCAGGCGGAATGCGAGCGCGTATTCGAATGCCTGGAAGCGTGCGAGGAAGCCGTCAGGCGCGATGAGTACGCGCGGGCACGCTGCGCCGGCACCCGAGCGCAGAAAGTCCGTCACGAACTGGTCGAGCTCGATCGCGCTGCCGGCGCCGCATGGCATGACGTGGATGTCGGGGTCGATGACGAAGAGCGCCTCGATGGAGTCGGGCAGCGTCTCGAGCAGTCGCTTGAGGGCCGCCGGCTTGCGTCGATTGATGCCGTCGTCGAAGCAGCGCCAGCCCGCCTGGCGCAGCCGCACGAGGGTATCGTCCGTCGATCCGTCGCTCACGAGCCAGATGCGGTCGCGGTAGGGGGCATAGGCATCCAGGAATTCATCGAGATCATCGCCCAGGTTGTAGACCGAAGCGACGATCGCGTAGGGGGCACGCGCGCCGGGCCGATTGCCGCCGGAGGCTCGGCTGTAGGCAGGACCGTAGTAGACCCCCGCGGAGAGCGCCCCGCCCAGATCGATCGAGGTCTCGATCTCGCGGCCCCTGCTGCGCACGGTCGCCGTATGCCGCCGTCGCATGTACAGACGCAACGCGAAATCGAGCGCATCGGTGTAGACAATGAGATTCGCGACGCCGTAGAGGAGCATCGAGAACGTTGCGGCTTGCGCATTCGCCGCGGACAGCGCAATCCACCCCGCGAGCAGCGCGCACACGCCGAGCGGGGCAGCGAGCCTGACGAAGCGGCGCGTGGTCATGACAGCTCGGCGCCCACGGCGCGGACGGCAGTTCGGGGACTGCTCGAGCAGCTCGAGGCCGGCAGCCGTGCGGCGAGCTGTCTCTCGAGCTCGCGCTCATCGGCCACGACCAAGCCGCGCGCCGCGAGCACCGGGGCCGCCGCGAGAATCCACACGAGCGAGCGCACGCGCGAGGGCAGGTGGGCGGCGCCGAGCTGCAATGCCGCGAGCCGCGCGTCGAATTCCTGCTCCATCTCGAGAACCGCGGCGCGCACAGCGGGATCGATCGGCAGAATCTTGTCGGGCTGATCCCACTCGATCAGCGTGCCCGCGATACGGCGGCGAGCAGTCGTGGTGTGCGGACGGAGCGTCGGATCGCGTGCGAAGCCGGCCCCTGAGAACGGCACGACGTAGGGATAGATGCCGATCTCGCAGCCGGCCATGAGCCAGCGGTACGCCTCGCGCAGCGTCTCGGCGATGTCCTCGAGGCACGCGCGCGGGGAGCTCAAGATCAGATCGAGGAACGGTGTGATCCCGAGATCGAGTGCCGAACGCAGCACCGGCTCGATGTGCCGATGGATCGGCGCTTTGTTGAACTCGGCGAGAATGCGCCGCGAGAAGCTTTCGATTCCGAATCCGAGCACGCGAAAGCCGGCGCGCCGCATCACCTGCAGCCGCTCGTGCGTCATCGCGTCGATGCGGTTGGTGCTGATGAATTGCAGCTCGCGCGGCAACCGGCCCCGCGCCTTCGCTCGGATGATTCCTTCACAGAGCGGCACGACGCGCCGGTCCTGCGTGAAAGCGAAGATGTCGTCCTGGAAGAACACGGTGCGTACGCCCGGATGGGCGGCGACGATCCGCTCGAGCATCGCGAGGCATTCGCCGGCGTCGAGCCGCGCGATCGAGGCGACGCCGCCCTGGGCTTCGTGCAGGAAGTTCGTCGAGGAGCAGAACGTGCAGCCCATCGGGCAGTAGTTGAGGGTGATGAGCCGCACGGAGCGGATCTCGGCGAGGCGCGCCTCGCGGGCCGCCTTCGTCGGCAATTGTCCGACGCGGTAGGCGCGTTCGAGCCGGCTCCAGTACGCCTCATACGGCATGCGCTCGTAGGGCGTGCTGAATATCGCATCGCGCAGCTCCTCGCGCGTGAGGGCGCGCTGCGGCCGCCGCGCGAGCTCTCCGTCCGGCATGCGCTGCGCGGTGCCCGCGATCGCATCGAGCGGCGCGCCCTGGCGCAGACGCGCGGCCATCTCGAGGAGCGGCCGCTCGCCTTCGCCGAGCACGACGAGATCGAAGGGGCCGAGCTCGAACATCAGCTCGGGACGGAACGTCGCTTCCATCCCGCCGGCGACGAGGACCGCCCTCGGCGCGAGTCGCCGGGCGAGATGCGCGAGCTCGAGGTCAAAGCGCAGGGTCATCCCGGTGGTCGAGACCCCGATCAGATCCCATTGCCGCAGCCGCAGCATCCGCTCGAGCGCGCGCACCGGCGGCGGGTCGCAGCAGTTCGGGTCGAAAACTTGCGCGTGAGCGCCGTGCGAAGCGAGGACGCCCGCGAGGCGCCAGACTCCGAGCGGCGGAGCGAGAAACGTGTATTCTCCGCAGTGAGGGTCGTACGGGCCGATGAGCAGAACGCTCGGTGCGCGCGTCGCGCGGCTCGGGACGCCCGCGTCGCTCGACGACGAGGATTGCGCGTCGCCGGACGCGGAAGCTTCGGTTTGTATAGGCGGTGTCCCCAGGCTGGTCATGATGGCGACGGGACCCTCCCAATCTCCGATTCTCCAGGCGCCCGTGCCGTGAGCATGCTGGCGGCATCGGGGCCTTATGGAGCAATCGGTGTGCCTGGCGAGGCGCGCGGACCGGTCGAGCGGAGGGTTTTCGTGTCCGATATCCGGGGCTCCGCGGCGCAGCCCGCACCGAGCACGGCGTCGATCGCGGCGCGCCTCGCGGCGCTCTACATCATCTGGGGTACGACGTATTTCGCCATCAAAGTGGCGATCACCGGACTCGCCCCATTCTTCATCGTCGGCACGCGCTTCACGGCGGCAGGAGTTGCGGTGCTCGCGTGGCAGAGGCTGCGCGGGCGGCGGCTGCCCAACGCGCGCGAATGGCGCGCCGCCGCGCTCGTCGGCTTTCTGCTGCTCGTTGTCGGCAACGGCAGCGTCACGATCGCCGAGCACTGGGTGAGCTCTGGTGCGACCGTCGCGCTCGGGAGCATCCTGCCGCTTGCCACGGCGCTGTGGTCCGGCGTCTTCGGGCGCTGGCCCCGCCGCGGCGAATGGGGAGCGATCGTACTCGGCGGTGTGGGCGCCGCGATCATGCTGGCCGGGCGCGATCTCGCGGGCAACCTCACGGGCACGCTCGTCATCCTCACCGGCGTGACGAGCTGGTCATTCGGCACCGTGGTATCGAAGCACGTGCCCGTTCCCGAGGGGCCGACCGGCTTCGGCGCGGAGCTGCTCGCGGCCGGGATCATGGGACTTGCGCTGAGCCTCGCGTTGCGCGAGCCGTGGGAGCTGCCGCACGCAGCGCGCGTGTGGTGCGCGTGGGGGTATTTGGTCGTATTCGGCTCGCTCGTCGGGTTCTCGGCGTTCCGCTTTCTCGTCGAACGCGTCTCCGCGACGCTCGCCTCGACGTACGCTTACGTCAATCCGCCCGTCGCGCTTCTCGTGGGGTGGGGGCTCGCAGATGAGACGTTCTCCCCGAGCCTGCTGGTCGGATTGCCGGTCGTGCTCGCATCGGTGGCGCTGCACGCGTGGGTATATTCGCGTTCGCCGGGCAGCCGCGCGCTCGCCGCCGCGGCAGTACCTGCCCCGGCCCGAGCGGCTGAATGATGAGGCGGGGACGAGCAATCTCGGCGCTCGCCTGCAGTGGGCTGCTCGCCGCTGCCGCCGCCGCACTCAGCGGCTGCGGCGCTTCCGGGGACAGTCTCGCGCATCGGCCCGGCTGGCAGATTCAGGCGCGACTCGCTTTCCTCACGACTGACCTCGCGAGCGAGCGGCCCGCACCGCCGCGCGCCTCGTACCGGCTCTGGTTCCCCTACGTGACCGGCGATCTATACGGTGCACCCGGAACGGGCGACTTCGTCGATGCGGCCGTTCATGCCGATGGCGAGATCGACATCGATCTCGGCGCGACAGAGCGCGATCTCGTGCGCTCGCTCGAGCCGACGCAGTTCAGTCTCTCGTATTTGAAAGTCGAGCCGGCGGACGCACGCATCGCCCGGCTTGCGCCCGCGGCGCTCCAGGCGAACGGCATCGATCCAATCGGCACCGCGGAGTGGGTCGACCTCGATTCGCACGAGAGCCTGATGCTCGTGTATGCCGATCGAGCGGCGCGCATCACCGGCCGCACGATCGCGCGCGGCACGCCCGTGAGCTACGACATCCGCTTCCCGGGCGCGGGCTACGTGTGGGTGGCGGGCCGCCAGTCGGGGCAGGGCGTCAGGTATTTCGCCGTCGCGCGGCCCGCCCATCTGGCGCTCGCGATCGTGCCGCGAACCGAGTGAGCGGCTCAGCCGTTCGCCGGACGGTCCGCACTGCCCGGTACGGCCGCCTCCGCCGCTTTGAAGCCGGCCTTCGAGTGAGTGCCGTCGCAGAACGGCTTGGTCGTCGATCCTCCGCAGCGGCATAGATAGAACGGGTGCTTCGTGACGGCGTACGTCGCCCCGTTCCAGTCGATCGCCGTGACATCGTCTCCCTGCACCTGATAGGGTCCGTTCTGCAGCACTTTGATGGTCGCCATGGGTCGTCTCCCGAGCGTTTCAGTGGTTGTCGAGGCGCTGTCGCACCTCGGATAGAAATTCGAGATGCGACTCCGCCGTCGTGAAGCCTTTGCCCATCGTATCGATCGCGGCGTGCGTGCAGCCCCATTCGCGACACCACGCGAGGCGCGCCGCCACTGCATCGGGTGACTTCTCTGCGCGCCCGACGACCATCTCCTTGCCGAAGGTGCGCGGATCGCGGCCCGCCTCGCTGAGGGCGCTTTCGATCTGCCTCCAGGCCTCGATCGCGCGGTCGGCCGCA
>JBOHZR010000355.1:0-4880 GCA_050738595.1 Steroidobacteraceae bacterium
GTCGATCAGTTGCGCACGCTGGCGGCGCCTGCGCTCATGAGGGCGGTCCGCGGCGCCGTCGATGCACCGCTGCGCGCGATGCAAAACGGCGGCGCGACGGCTCACGGCGGAGCGACCTCATCCGCGCCCGAACAGCTGCCCGGCGCACCCGCTGCGGCGTCGCCCAATGGTGCAGCGCCGCCGAATGCGTCGATACGCCGGGCGGTGCCCGATCAGTCGGGGACCACGGCCGCGGTGCCCCGGCCCGCACCCGCGCGCGGTGCGGCGCTGAACGGAGCGTCCCGCGGCTCGCCTGCGGCGGCACTCGCCGCCGATCCCTCGGCGTCCCCTTCGGCAGCTGGTGCGGCCGAGCAGCGACGCCAGAGGAGTCCCGGGCTCGAACCGCTGCTGTCGGACGGACGTGATGCGGAGGCGGCGCGTGATTTCTCACGCGCCGCGCAGGACTACAGCCAGGCACTCGCGCTCGATCCACGCAATGGCGAGGCACGGGCCGGCCTCGACCGGGCGAACGCGGCATTCGGCGCAGGCGCGTACTCGCAGTCCGTAGGCTCGGGATTCGCGGCGCTGGGGGCGGGTCGGCTCGAGGAAGCGCAAGGGGATTTCCAGCGCGCACGCAGCATCGATGCGCAGGGAAGCGAGGCGGCGCAGGGCCTGAGAGAGGTCGCCGCGGCGCTGAAGACTCGCGATGCGGCTGCAGCACGCTATCGCGCCCGCAGCGACCTCGAGAGCCGGCTGGAGGCTCTCCTCGACAACCCGCAGCGGCTCAATTCGGCGGCGTCCCGGGCCGAGGCCGCGAGCCTCATGCGCGAGGCCGACACCCTGCAATCCGCCGGGCCCGTGCTGCGATCGCTCGCCGCGCGGCTCGCGATCCTGCTGCCTGCCTACAACAAGCCGGTTCACCTCGCGCTCGTGTCCGACAACCTCACGGAGATCGAGATACCGCAGATCGGGTCGTTCGGCACGTTCGCGCGCCGCGAGATCGACCTCAAGCCCGGCAGGTACATCGTGATCGGCACACGCGCGGGGTATCGGGAAGTGCGCCGCGACGTGACCGTGACGCCCGGGCAGACCGGGCAGACCATCAGCGTCCGCTGCGAAGTGCCGATTTGATCCGATGATTTGCTAAGCTCTCGCGGCCCCGGGCGTTCGCGAAACCGGCGGCCGACTCGGGAGCCAATGGGAGAGGACAAAAAGCTCGCACTGCTCGCCGGAGCGAGCGGTCTCATCGGCGGTCATCTGCTCGCAGCGCTGCTCGATGCGCCGGATTTCGCGCGGGTGTATGCCGTCACCCGCCGGCCGCTCGGCCGTGAGCACCCGAGGCTCGCCAACCGAATCGTTCAGTTCGAGCGCCTCGAGCCGCAGCTGAAGGGGCTCGTGTGCCATACCGCCTTCTGCTGTCTCGGCAGCTCGCTCGAGGCAGCGGGCTCCGAACGCGCCCGGCGCACGGTCGAGATCGATCAAGTCCTCGCCTTCGCGCGAGCGGCACGGGCCGGCGGCGCGCAGCGCTTCGTCCACCTCTCGTGCTCGGGCGCGAGGCTAGGCCGCGATACGGGCGCACAGCTCAAGCGTGAATGCGAGCAGGCGCTCGAGCAACTGGGATTCGCCTCGCTCGACATCCTGCAGCCGGGGCTGCTGCTCGGCCTGCGCCGCGAGCTCCAACCGATGCGGCTGCTGCGCGCGCTCGCGACGGTCGTCGCCGCACCCGTTCTGGTCGGCCCGCGCGAAGTCCACCGTGCGGTCTCGGCACGCCGCGTCGCGGCGGCAATGCTCGGCGCCGCGCGCTCGGGGCGGCGCGGCGTCTATCGTTATACGTATTCCGGCATTCGCGCGCTCGCGCGAGTGCCGGCTGCGTCACCGGCGCATGCGGCAGCGGCGTCTGCGCGCGATCGCGTAACGTGATCGCGCTCACATCACGCGGTCGATCTGCGTGCGAGGCTCGCGGCCTCGCGCTCGAGCGGTGGTGTGCGTCGCTCGCGCTCGGCACGATCAGCTCGGAGCGTCACGGAACTTCTATCAAATGGTGCGGGTGGCGTTCTCGGGCCGTATGGGCCGTCGCATGGCCGCGGCATTGGCTCTATGCTCCTTCGTGCCGCTCGGGACGTTCGCGCTTTCGGTCCTGCTGCTCGATCCGGCGGCGCTCTCTTCGACGGTGCGGTGTGCGCTGATCGCCGCAGCGCTGCTCGGGGCCGCCTGCGCTGGCGCGGCCGCCGTGCATCTCGCGCATCGCTATGCGCCCGCGCTCCGCGCGGCCCGCGAGAGCATCGCCGGGCTCGAGGAGCGCCGCTTCCATCCGCCTCGCGCGATCGGGGCGGATGAGCCCCGCGATATCCTCGATGCGCTCGCCCGCAGCGCATCCGCGCTCGAGGAGCGTTTCCGGACGATCGAGACGCTCGCGGAGGTCGATCACCTGCTGCTCGCATCGGCGGGGGTCGAGCCAGTTCTCGAGGTCATGCTCGCGCGCATTCGCGCACTCACGCAGTGCCACGGTGTCGGAATCACCCTGCGCGATGGTGATGCCCGCGGACGCGGGCGCGTGTACGTCGCGGCCGCGGGATTCGATGATCTGCCCGTGAGCCGCGTCGCGCTCGATGGCGACATGATGACGACGCTCGCCGCATCGGCGCAGGGATTGACCGTCGCGCGCTTCGAGGAGGGCCGCCACAGTTTCCTGCAGCCGCTCAGGGATGCCGGGGCCGAGGTGTTCTGGGTCTGGCCCGTCATCGTGTCCGACCGGCTGGAGGCCATCCTCGCGATCGGATTCACCGGTATCGCTGCAGTCGGACCGAGCGTCACGCGCTGCGGCAGCGCTTTCGCGGCGCGTCTCGCCGTCGCCCTCGGCCGGCGGGGGCGCGAGGAGCGCCTCTTCCGGCAAGCGCATTTCGATCCGCTTACCGCACTGCCGAACCGCCTGCTGTTTCGCGAGCGGCTCTCCGAGGAGCTCGCGCGATCCTCGTCGGAGGGCTCGCGCGGTGCGCTGCTCTATATCGATCTCGATCATTTCAAGCGAGTGAACGACAGCTTCGGGCACGGCGTCGGCGACCAGGTGCTCACGGTCATCGCCCAGCGTTTGTGCGCGTGCGTGAAGGAGGGCGATGTCGTCGCGCGCCTGGGAGGCGACGAGTTCGCGATCGTGCTGCAGCAAGTCGCCGATTCCGAGGCGGCCTCCGCCATCGCCGCGCGCATCGCCGAATCGCTCGAGGCCCCCGTGGTGCTCGGGACGCACGAGCATCTGGTCTCCGCGAGCATCGGCGGGACGCTCTTTCGGGGCGACGGTGCGGCGCTCGATGAGCTCGTGCGCGACGCGGACTCCGCCATGTATCGCGCGAAGGAGCTGGGCCGCGGGCGATTCATGATCTTCGACGGGGGCAGCATGAGCACGACCGTGGCGCCTGCGAGCAGCACAGGCCTACACAGAGCGCTGCGCAAGCGCGAGTTCTCGCTCTTCTATCAACCTCAGTTCGCCGTGGACGATGGCGCCCTCGCCGGCATGGAGGCGCTGCTGCGCTGGCACTCCCCCCGCGACGGTCTGCGGCAGCCCGAAGATTTCGTTCCGGCGGCCGAGGAGAGCGGTCTGATCGTCGACATCGGGGGCTGGGTGCTCGATGCCGCGTGCGCTCAGCTCGCGCTCTGGCGCGAGCGCGGCATCGAGCCGCCGCGTCTGTCAGTGAACGTGTGCGCGCAGCAGCTCGAGGATGCGGAGTTTCCGCGCACCGTGCGCCGCGCGCTCGACAAATATGCGCTGCCTGCGGAGCTGATCGAGCTCGAAGTCACGCACGATGCGCTCGCTGGCAATGCGAGCGCCGCGGCAGTCGCACGGCTCGTGCAGCTCGGCGTGCGCCTCGCACTCGAGGATTTCAACGCGGGGCAACCGGGGGCCAGCGAGCTGAAGTCCCTGCCGGTGAGCGTCGTGAAGCTCGATCGCGCGCTGCTGCGCGACGTGCCGCACGATGGCGAGTCATCCGCTCTCGTCGAAGAGAGCATCCGCATCGCGCACACGCTCGGCAAGCGCGTCGTCGCAAAGGGCATCGAGCGCATCGAGCAGCTCGACTTCCTGCGTGAGCGGGGCTGCGACGTGGCGCAGGGCTTCTATCTCGCACGTCCGCTCTCGGCCGGCGCGCTGATGGAGCTGTTGCTCGCACGATCGGCCGCAGCAGCCGGCGATGCGGCCGTGCGCGAGGCCGGCTGAAGCCGATTATGGTGAAGCGAGCCTAAGGTTATGTTTGCTCGGCTGCAGCGCCGCGCCGCTGTCGGGGAGCGGCGACGGCAGGTGAGAATCATTGCACAGAATCTTCGCTTGACGGCACGTTGGCCCTTGCCGACACTCGTGCTCGTGTAAAGGCAAACCCGTCGAAAGACGGGGACGCAAAGCCACCGGTCTAAAGGATTCGCTCCTATGACGGCGGGGTTGCCACCGGCGATTCATACGTCGCGCGTTCGGGCTCCACCTGCTGCCGATCAGCGCATCCTCGAGAGCGGCGCCGCGATGGATCGTTCCGGGGAACGCGCATGACACCACCGCAAGCACAGCCGGTCTCGATCGAGAGATCCGAGGCCGTTACCGCTATCGCCGCCGGCGCGTCTGCCCGCGCCGAAGGCCCTTTCGTCATCAACCTGCGCTCATCGACGACGCCGATGGCGCTCTCGCAGCCGAGCGATCCCGCGCTCGCACGCTTCAAGTTCTTCATGAGCCGCAGGCTCGAAGACGGGCGCGAGCGCTTCTGTCTGCACATGGGCTTCTTCGAGACGCTCGCCGAGGCGGAAGAGTGGCTCGCGGTAGTGCGCGAGATCTATCCGGGCGCCTGGGCGGGCGAGGCGCCGGGCAAGCGCCTGAAGGCGCGCGCGCCGGAGCCGGCCAGCACGGCAAGCGCGCGGCCAGCCGC
>JBOHZR010000356.1:0-29431 GCA_050738595.1 Steroidobacteraceae bacterium
GGCGGCCGAAGCGCTCGGCATGTCGCGCCGACAGATCGCCTATTACGTGAGCGGAGGGCACGAGGTGCCACGAACGGTGCTGCTTGCATGCAAGGGCTGGGAGACCGAGCGCCAGGCGGTGGCGTAAGCCGACTGAACCGGTGGTCAGCGGGCCAACCATGATGACGGACAGCTGCGGCTTGGCGCGTCGTGCTGTAACGCACCAATACGCGTGCAGTCGGCCAGGAGCCGGCATTGGACGCCCAATTCTCGCGCGCGAAGAGCATCCGTTCGCCGCTGCGGCCGGTACCGCGACGGTTCTGCTCGACGGGAAAGGAAGGTTCAACCGCGAGCAAGGAGCAGCCCAGCGATTATCATGCCAACCGCGGTTGTTCCATGAATCCCGACCGCTGCGCTCTTCCTACCTCCGTTCGTCAGGATCACGACAGCGTCGCCCAACGGGATGAGCGAGAGGACCAGGATCAACCACCAGAGATCGGCGCCCGCAGCGAAGATCGCGACGATCAACAGCACTCCGGAAACGATGTCGCGGACTCCCTTGACCTGCCACCACCCGCGCGCATCTCTTTCTGGTAACCGAGGCAGTCCGAAGCCGACCGCGTTCCTCTCCGACTTGACTACATAGGCAATTCCGATGCCGATGATGCCGATAGAAACGACCCATACGATTACTAGTCCTACCATTTGCATGGCGAATTGGCCTTCGGCAGATGCGATGGGTGACGTGAGAGCCGAGTGATATACCCATATCTTCGTTACGGCAACAGGACCGAGCAGTAAAATCCGATGTGGCCTCACTGCGGCACGATCCGGATCGCTACGGGGTCGTAACTGCAGACCCCGAAAGCGGACATCGCGAATGTCGGGTTCGGGCACCGTGCTGCCCGTCGGCCTCGAATCGCGAATGACGGCTCTGCGGGGTCGGCGTCCCATAGGCGTTGCTTCTGGTGCGTCAGGGAGTGAAGGCCTTACGCGGTTCCGGCGCCTGGACTGAAAACCGCGTGTCGTCGATTCCGCCCCTGGCCACCCATCGAATCAAGGGCTGGGCGTGTCGTGCCAACATCAAGTATAAAATATCAACCTTGTCTAGCGGCCCCGGTTTGACTGCCGCGCACGCTCACACGTTGAGTTCGTCTTGAGCCGGAGGTGGCGCTCGAGACAATCACGCAAACGAGTGCCGTCGAGGGGCTTGGCGAGATAGTCATCCATCCCAGCGGCTCGGCAAACCTCCTCGTCACCCTTCATGGCATTCGCTGTGAGCGCGACGATCGGCGTGCGCCGACCGCCTGCCTCGAGATGGCGAATCTCGCGTGTCGCCTCATACCCGTCGACCTCGGGCATCTGACAGTCCATCACGATCAGATCGAAGCCTCCGCGTAACCAGGCTTCCACGGCATCGCGGCCATTAGCCACGATCTCAACGGCTACGCCCAGGCGCTCGAGCAGCGCGCGGGCGACCTTTTGGTTGACGGGATTGTCCTCCGCCAGCAGTATGCGGGCGTGTAGCGCGCGTAGATCGGCTAGACCGTTGTGCGCATTCGGCCGGTGTGTTGGCGCCCTGGTTGCTTTCAGCCGTGCGGTGAACCAGAACGTTGAACCGACGCCGAGCTCGCTCGTCACGCCGGCATCCCCGCCCATGAGCGTGGCAAGCCGTCTCACGATGGACAGACCGAGCCCGGTTCCGCCGAAGCGCCGGGTCGTCGAAGCATCGAGCTGCGAGAAGGGTTTGAAGAGCGCGTCGAGCCGCTCGGGTGCGATACCGGGGCCTGTGTCGCGCACCTCGCAGCGAAGCATCACGGCGTCGAAACCGGAGCTGACCACGTACGCCGTGAGCGTCACTTCGCCGCGCGCAGTGAATTTCACGGCGTTCCCCGCCAGGTTGAGCAGGACTTGCCGCAGGCGGGCGGGATCGCCCACCACCCACTCCGGCACGCCCGCATCGATCCTCAGGATCAACTCGAGCCCCTTCGCATGCGCCTGAATCGCAAGCAGTCGCGCGACGTCCTCGAGCGCATCGCGCAGGTTCATGTCGATAAGCTCAAGGTCGAGCTTCCCGGCCTCGATCTTGGAGAAGTCCAGAATGTCGTTGATGACCGTGAGGAGTGCACCGGCACTGTCGCGGATTGTCTCGGCGTAGTCGCGCTGCACCGAATTAAGCCCAGTGTCGAGCATCAACTCCGTCATGCCGATCACACCGTTCATCGGCGTGCGGATCTCATGGCTCATGTTGGCGAGAAACTCGCTCTTGGCACGGTTGGCCGCCTCCGCGGCTTCACGGGCCTCGATCAAGGCGCGCTGGTACTCGCGCCGTTCGCTGATATCCTGTAGAGCCCCGGAGACCCGGATGGGTTGGCCCTGCGAATCGAGCTCGCAGATGCCGCGCGAGCGAAACCACCGGTAGTGGCCGTCGCTCTGGCGCACGCGGAACTCGCAGTCGTACGGCTCCGCGCCCTGCAAACAGTGCTTGAAAGCCAACTGTTGCCTCTCCACGTCCTCGGGATGAATGAGCTGCTTCATCGCCTCGCGGGTGGGAACGAGCTCCGGCCCATAGCCGCAGACTTCGAGAAAGGCCGGGGCGAGCCAGTAGCTGTCGCTCGCGACATCGTATTCCCAGGGACCGTCGTTCGTTCCCCGTAGAATGCGCTCTAGGCGCGCCTCTGCGCCGCGACGGGCCTGCTCGGCTTCCTTGAGGCCGGTGATGTCAATCGTGGCGCCGAGGAGGCGCTGAGGCTGCCCCTCCTCGTCGCACTGGAATCGGGCGTGTGTTTGGAGCCAGCGCCGGCCGCCCTCGGGGAGCTTGAGCACGTACTCACGAAAGAAGGGACGATGCTCCCGCGCCGCGGCGTCACGCTCCTCGATCCACTGCGCCCGGTCGGACGGCTCGAGGAGGTTCATCCAGTCCCTGGCCGTCGGTGTGCGCTCGAGCCGGTCGACCCCGTTGAGCTCGAGCAGGGTGTGCGAGAGGTATGCCGGTGCGCCTCCGGTCTGCAGCGGAATGTCGAAGGAGCCGATGCGCCCGGCTCGCTGCGCGAACTCCAGGCGATCGGCTGCGTGGCGCGCCTCCAGCGCCGCGGCCCGCGCGGCTTGCTCGGCCTCAACAAGCGATTCGCGCGCGGCTCGCGTCTCCGTCACATCGCGCATCGACCCGGCGTTGCGAATGAAGCGTCCGTCGATATCCCGTTCGGGCGTACCACGCAGCAGACACCATCGATACTCGCCGGCTCGGGTTCGCATCCGCAGTTCGAGCTCGCGGACGATTCCTTGGGTTCTTAGTAGCTCGACCGATTGCTCATACTGCGGCACATCCTCCGGGTGGATCAACTCGCGCAGGGCCCCGCGATGATCCGGCAGTTCGCCGGCCCCGTAGCCGAGAAGAGCATGAAATCGCGCCGAGAACCAGAACCGGGGCGGTTCCTGCGCGAGGTCGATTTCCCACAGGCCGTCCTGTGTGCCGTTCACGGCACGCTCGAAGCGGGCCCGTACCTCGCGCAAGGCATCCTCCGCGACCTTCTGGTCGTGGATGTCCTGCACCGAACCGGCAATTCGCACGACCTGTCCCTCGGCATTGCGCTCGGAAACCCCTCCGCGCATCCGGAACCATCGGTACTCGCCCTTGAGGGTGCGCAGGCGAACCGTCACGTCATAGGGCGCGCCCCGTTCGGTGAGGCGTTGAGATACGTCTTTCGCGAGTTTGTAGTCATCGGGGTGCGTCATTTCGCGAGCGAGGTCGAGCGAGCCCTCGAGCGGCTTCGCCTCGTGGCCGAGCAGAGCCTGAAAGCTCGCGGAGTTCCAGAAGGTTCGCCCAACAAGGTCCATCTCCCAATGTCCTTCGAGGACCGAGAGCGACGCGCGCTCCGTGCGCTGCTCAGGGGCGACGGTCTCAAGCCTCGACTGGAGGTGCATGAGCCTCACGCGCATGCGTCGCAGCGCGAAGCAGGCACTCAAGGCGATCCCAAGCAGCAGGGGGCAGAGGGCAATGCACGTCCTGGCAAGCGGCACAGCGAAGAGCGTGCTCATGGAGGCCTGGATTCTGATCCGATGCCGGTCTACCGTTATCGGCATCAAGCCCGGGAACTTAAGTACGGGTCACCCTCAATATCACCAGCCATCAGCGCGGTCTGGTCAGGGCATGGTAAATGCTCATTCCTCCGCACCATCGTGCGAAGGGGCAGTCATGCGCAAAGACGGAGATACGGTTTCCGCTGAGAAGCGCAAGAAGCGCAACTCTTCAGGGGACCACGAGAAAACTGCCGCTGCGCAGCAGCCTCCCGAGACTCCGCCGCGTTGGCAAGAGCCCCGCGGCATTCAGAAGGGAATCGCCGACTCGGACAAAATGGCCCGCACAGGCTCAACGAAAGAGACCGTTCGTGATACACCGCCCGCGGGCGCCTGGAACGACACCTCCGCGGACTGATGAGGCGGCTGACCGCTGTCCCTGATGGGATCGGCTGGCTATTTGCGCTGCGATCGCCGAACGCGATCTGGCTCCCGCATGCATTGCTACGATGTGCTACGGATGCTACAGTGAGCCTATGAAGAGCCGCGTGATCACCCAGCGAGAACTCCGCAACCAATCGGCCGCCGTACTTCGGGAGGTCGAGGCCGGACGAACGCTTGTCGTAACGCGCAATGGGACGCCAATCGGGGAACTGCGACCGATTCGGAGGCGTCGTTTCGCGCCTCGGGCCGCGATATCGGACGCAGCCGCTCGTGCGCCGCGGATCGACGCCGAGCGCTTTCGCGCAGATCTGGATGCCGTGATCAGCCCGCACATCAATGACTGAACCGACGCGCGGCCTGCTCGACACCTCGGTGATCATCGATCACGACGTGATCGACTCTGCACTGCTGCCCGACGAGTCGGCGATATCCGCCGTGACGCTCGCCGAGCTCGCGGCCGGTCCTCATGCCACGGAAAATAAGGATGAACGCGCTCGCCGCCAGGACCGATTGCAGTGGGCGACAGCGACGTGGGACCCCTTGCCGTTCGATGCGGAATCGGCGCGCATGTACGGGAGGATGTTCGCGGCTGCTCGAGCTGCCGGACAATCCAGTCGTGCCCGGTTGGCCGACTTGCTCATCGCCTCAACGGCTGCGGTCAATAGTTTGCCACTCTATACACGCAATCCCTCCGATTTCGACGCCTTGAAGCGCATCCTCAGGGTCATCAGCATCTAGCGCAGTGGCTGTGCTCCGAGCGCGTCGGATCCTCGCGATCGCGACGCCGGCGCTACGCGTTTTGGATCAACGAGAGCGCTTCTCCTCGAGCCATTCCCAGCGTGTGAATTTCTGTTGAAGAAGGGCATCGATCTCCTCGAGGCGTTTGCGGTCGCCGCGCAGCGCCTCGCCCCCTCGTCGATGATAATCAGGCGCACTCATGCGCGCGGTGAGCTCGCTCTGCTCGCGCTCGAGTGCCTCGATCTGCTCGGGGAGGCCCGCCAGCTCGCGCTGCTCGTGGTAGCTCAGCCGCGCCTTGGAAGGAGCTGAGCCGGGCGAACGTTCGCGCGTCGCCTTCGCCGCTGAAGCCTCGCGAGCGGCGTCCGCACGATCGAACGCCGGCGGCGAGCGCTGCTCGAGGTAGTCGCGGTATCCGCCGGCATACTCGCGCCACAGCCCATGGCCCTCCGCCGCCAGAGTCTGGGTCACGACGTTGTCGAGAAAGCGCCTGTCGTGACTCACGAGCAGCAGCGTCCCCGCGTAGTCCTGCAGCCGCTCCTCGAGCAGCTCGAGCGACTCGATATCCAGGTCGTTGGTTGGTTCATCCAGCACGATGAGGTTCGCGGGCAAGGCGAAGAGCCGTGCGAGCAACAGCCGATTGCGCTCGCCGCCGGAGAGCATCCGGATCGGTGCTTTGGCCCGCTGCGCGGGGAACAGGAAGTCTCCGAGGTAACTCATGATGTGCTTGCGCTCGGTGCCGAGCTGCACCCAGTCCGAGCCGGGACTGATGGCCTCGGCGAGCGTGGCTTCGGGATCGAGCTGGGCGCGCAGCTGATCGAAATAAGCGATCGTGAGGCGGGTTCCGAGCCGCACCGTGCCGGCATCGGGGACGAGCTCCCCGAGGATCAGCCGGATGAGAGTCGACTTGCCTGCGCCGTTCGCCCCGATGAGTCCGATCCGATCCCCGCGCATGATCCGCAGCGAGAGCTTCTCGATGATCGGCTGACCGCCGAAGCGCTTGCTCACGCCATCGAGCTCGGCCACCAGCTCGCCGGAGCGCTCTCCCGAGCTGAGAGTGAGGCGGAGACTCCCGAGCCGGTCGCGTCGCGTCGCTCGCTCGAGCCGCAGGTGCTCGAGTCGACGCACGCGCCCCTCGTTGCGCGTCCGTCGCGCCTCGACGCCTTTGCGGATCCAGACCTCCTCTTGCGCCCAGAACTTCTCGAAACGGCGCCGCGCAGCATCCTCGGCCGCGATTTCCTCCCCTTTGCGCTGCTCGTACGCGGAGAAGCTTCCAGGGTAGGAACGCAGCACCCCGCGATCGAGCTCGACGATGCGGCTCGTGATCCGATCGAGGAAAGCGCGATCGTGGCTGATGACGACGGCGGTGGGCACCTTGAGCAGCAGTTCTTCCAGGCGCTCGATGGCCGCGATGTCGAGGTGATTGGTCGGTTCATCGAGCAACAGCAAATCCGGTTGCAGCGCGAGTGCCAGAGCCAGCGCGGCGCGCTTGCGCTCGCCGCCCGAGCACGTCAGAGGCGAGGCTGCACCGGCCAGACCGAATCGATGGAGGAACTCCTCGAGGCGCGACTCCATTCGCCAGTGCTCGCGCTCGTCGGCGGGCGCGCCCCCTGGCCGCACGTCGGTTTCGGCAACGTCGGGGCTGGCACGCAGCAGCAGACTGTGACGCAGAGTGTCCGCGGCGGGCAGCTGCGGCTCTTGCTCGACGAGCGCAACGCGCAGGCCATTGCGCCGCATCAGCTCGCCGTCATCGAGTCGGGTATGGCCAGCCAGCACCGCAAACAACGTCGACTTCCCGGTGCCGTTGCGGCCGATCAGCCCGAGCCGCTCGCCCTCCAGGATGGTGAGCTGCGCTCCGTCGAGAAGCGGCCGCTCGCCGAAGGCGATCTGCGCATCGCGAAGTGTGACCAAGGACATGCACGCATTGTCCGGATTGGACGTGCGCGCGCAAAGTCTGTAGAGTCCCGCGCGCTGAAACTTCAGGGTGCGCGGTCAGCACCCGGTTTGGCTCGCAGTCTGTTGCACCGACGCACTTCGATTTTCCATTAACCCCCACTCTCGCGTCTGACCGCCGCAGCCATGGCCTGTCGTGCCCGTATGGGGTCCGGCGGGGCCCCACACGGGGTGCTGCCGGGCGAGCCACCCCATTCCAAGGATTTCACGATGTCATTTGCTGATCTCGGGCTCACGCCCGAGCTGTTGCGCGCGCTTACCGAGAAAGGCTATGCCGCGCCTACCCCCATTCAGTCCCACGCGATACCCGTAGCGCTCGCCGGCCGCGACGTTCTCGCCGGCGCCCAGACCGGCACCGGCAAGACCGCTGCATTCGTGCTGCCGATTCTGCAACGGCTCGGCGCCAGCGCCTGCGCCGGCCGATCCCCCCGCGCCCTCGTCCTGACCCCGACCCGCGAGCTCGCGGCGCAGGTCGCCGACAGCGCCCGCTCGTACGGTAAGTACGTACGCGTGCGCACGACGGTCGTGTTCGGCGGGGTGAGCATCAATCCGCAGATCGACGCACTCCGCTCGGGCTGCGACCTGCTCATCGCCACACCTGGGCGGCTGCTCGATCTCGCTGGGCAGGGCGTGCTCGACCTGCGCAGCGTCGAGTGCTTCGTGCTCGATGAGGCGGACCGGATGCTCGACATGGGCTTTATTCCGGCGATCCGACGCGTCCTGAAACTCCTGCCCGCGAAGAGACAGAACCTCATGTTCTCGGCCACCTACTCGACCGCGATCCGCGAGCTCGCCGGCCGCTTTCTGCGCGAGCCTGCGCAGATCGAGGTTGCCGCGCGCAATGCGACCGCCGAGCGCATCGAGCAGCGCGTCTATCGAGTCCCCAAGGAGCAGAAGCGCCATTTGCTCGCGCACCTGATCCAGGCGGGCCGCTGGGCGCAGGTGCTGGTCTTTACGCGCACCAAACACGGAGCGAATCGCCTCACGAAGCAGCTCGAATCCACCGGGATCCGAGCGGCGGCGATTCACGGCAACAAGAGCCAGGGCGCACGGGTGCGAGCGCTCACCGACTTCAAAGCGCGGCGTATCACCGCGCTGGTCGCGACCGAGGTCGCCGCCCGCGGGCTCGACATCAAGGAGCTCCCGCACGTCGTCAACTACGAACTGCCGAACGTGCCCGAGGACTACGTGCACCGGATCGGTCGCACGGCGCGCGCCGGCGGTGCGGGCTGCGCAGTCTCGCTCGTCGCGCCAGATGAGGTTCCGCTGCTCCGCGAGATCGAGAAGGTGCTGGCTCGCACGTTGGCCGTGACTGCCCCGCCCGCCTATGCGACTTCGGGTGCGCCGGCGAGCGCGTGATCGTCTCGCGCCCGGGACGGCGGCGCCCCGACAGCGGCCGCCGCGACGGCGGTCGTGCACACTCCCGGGACGGGAGCAGGTCGCGTTGGCGCTAGCGACACTTCAGTAGCCGCGGTACTCTCCCTGAGGTGCTGATGCGGAGAGTCACCAATGGCGATTAAGCGTACATCCAAGAGCCAGGGAAGCCCCCTACACAAGTCCGTGACGTCAGCTGCCCTGCGCCACGTCGACGTCCGAGGCACGCAGCAGATGGCGTCGGGGGATCTCTACGTCGGCTGGCTCTGCAAGAACAAATCGTGCGGGATCGTCATTGCCGTTTCGCAACCACCGCCAGGAAGCAAGCCGGCCCTGGCCGAGTCCGACGACCAGCTCACCGTGATCAAGTGTCCGCATTGCGGGAATGAGGATCTGTACCGCTGGAACGGCCGGAGCGAACACAAGTACGTGCCGAAGGGCGCGGGCGCCTGAGCGCAGGCGCCCGGCTCGCCTTCGCCGACGCATGAAGAGGGCTTCCGTGTCTTGGCTTGCGGCGCTCGGTTGCGCGCTGGCCCTGGCGGCATGCGCCGCTCACCCGGCAACCACGGCCCACGTCGCATCGGCCGCGCAATCCTCGCAGTACATTCATTGGCTCGAGGAGCGCTCGATGTTGCATCAGGCCGCGCTCCTCGCGCGGCACTATTCGGGCTCCTCTCGCCAATGGCAACACCCCTACGGTAGACCGCAACCTCGCGCCGCGACCGCACGAGCCTCCGTGTGGTTCACGTCCTATCCTGCCTCGATCATTCCTGCGAAGCCCGGCGAGTCGGTGCTGAGCACACTCAGCGATGAGCGGCTGTGGCGAGCATTCCAGGCGATCGGCATCCAAGCCGTCCATACCGGGCCGATGAAACTCTCGGGCGGGGTCCGGCAATACACCTATACGCCGACGGTGGACGGTAACTTCGACCGCATCAGCTTCGAGATCGATCCGGCCTTCGGAACCGAGGCGCAGTACAAAGCGATGGTGAGCGCGGCGCACCGCCACGGCGCGATCGTGATCGGCGACATCATTCCCGGACACACCGGCAAGGGACCGGACTGGCGCCTGGCCGAGCGCGACTACGCCGACTACCCCGGGCTCTATCACATGGTGAGCATCGCGCCCAAGGACTGGGGTCTGTTGCCCGCGGTCCTGCCCGGAAGGGATTCGGTGAACCTCGAGCCCGCGACGGTCGATGCGCTGCAGGCGCGGGGCTATATCGTCGGGCGGCTGTCCTCCAGGATCTTCTTTCAGCCCGGAGTGAAGGTGTCGAACTGGAGCGCGACCGGCATCGTCCGCGGCGCAGACGGCATCGAGCGCCGCTGGGTGTACCTGCACTACTTCAAGGAGGGTCAGCCGACGCTCGACTGGCTCGATCCGAGCTTCGCGGCCGAGCGGCTCGTCATCGGCGATGCCGTGGATGAGCTCGGCGTGCTGGGTGACTCAGGCGTGAGACTCGATGCCAACGGCCTGCTCGGCATCGAGCGAGAAGCGAACGGCCACGTCTGGTCGGAGGGTCACCCGCTCTCGGTGACCGCCAATCAACTGATCGCGAGCATGGTGCGCAAGCTCGGCGGTTTCACGTTCGAGGAGCTCGCGCTCGCGTTCGATCGGATACACGCCGAGTCGCTCGGCGGTCCGGACTTGTCCTATGACTTCGTGACGCGCCCCGCGTACGACGAGGCGCTCGTGATGGGCGATGCCTCGCTCCTGCGGCTGGTGATCAAGCTCATGCGCCAGTATGACGTCGACCCTGGGCGCCTCGTGCATGCGCTGCAGAACCATGACGAGCTCACCCTCGGACTCGCGCATTTCGGGGAGCACGCGGACCAGCGCTTCGAGTTCCGCGGCCGGCAGATGACCGGACGCGAGCTGCAAGCGAGCATCCGGCGCGAGATGTACGCACATCTCCTCGGCAAAGCGGCCCCGTACAACCTCAAGTTCGGCGACGGCATCGCCTCCACCACGGCCACGATCATCACTGCGACGCTCGGCATTCGGGATCTCGCGCACCTCACTCCCGCTGATATCGAGCGCGTGAAGCGTCTGCACCTTCTGCTTGCGTTCTACAACGCGATGCAGCCCGGAGTCTTTGCGCTTTCGGGCTGGGATCTCGTCGGCGCGCTCACGCTGCCCGCCAACTCTGTGCGTGCGCATCTCGCGGACGGGGACACCCGCTGGATCAACCGTGGCGCCTACGATCTGCTCGGCACGAACCCCAAGGCGGAGCGCTCCGCCGCAGGACTCCCGCGCGCGGTGGCCCTGTACGGGCCCTTGCCCGCACAGCTGCGCGACCCGAAGTCCTTCGCCTCGCAGCTCGCGCGCATCCTCGCCGCGCGGGCGCGGCTGAAGCTCTACGCTGCCCGGCTCGTCGACGTGCCGGACGTGAGAGCGAAGGGTCTGCTCGTGCTGGTGCACGAACTGCCCGCGCACGGCGGCATCGAGGTGTCCGCCATCAACTTCTCCAATCAGCGGATCGATGAGGCGGTGCGCATCGCTCCCGCGGCTGCTCACGCGTTGGGGCACGATGCGCTCGATCCGCAGGCGGCCGCGATCGCGCTCGACGGCGATCACCGACTGCGCCTCGAGCTCGGGCCCTACGCGGCCCGGGCGCTCGTCTTCGAAAAGTAGATGCCGGCACAAAGAGTAGATGCCGGCGCGGCGGCGTGCGAGGCCGGCGCTCTGCACTCAGTGTGATTCGCGAAAGAGGTGGGTATGAGCGGCGCTCACCGGCAGCAGCTCGTCGCGGCCCTTGACCTTGACCTCGAGCGCGCCGCGGAAGGTGCGGTAGATCCGATCGATGGAGCCCACGTTGACCACGATGCTGCGATGGATCTGCCAGAAGACCTGCGGATCGAGCTTCTCCTTCATCTGGCGCAAAGACGACGTGAGGAGGAACGATCCGTGCGGCGTGACGACCGTCGTGTACTTCTGGTCGGCGCGCAAATAGCAGATCTCGGCTGCCGCGACCACGCGCAGCTCCGCCCCGTGAGGCACCGTCAGCCACTTCACGTACTTCGATTCCGGCGGAGCCAGCTCCTTCAGCAGCTCGGCGATCCGGTGCAAGTCCGCCGGCGGCTCGAACAATCGCGAACGCAGCCGCTCGACGGCCAGCTGCATGCGCGGCAGAGAGATAGGTTTGAGCACGTAATCGAGCGCACCCCGCTCGAACGCCGCAACCGCATACCGGTCGAAAGCGGTGACGAACACCACGTGCGCCCTGCCGTTCAGGCGCTGAGCGACCTCCAGACCACCCACTCCAGGCATCTGGATGTCGAGAAAGAACACATCGGGATGAAGGCGCTCGAGCGCAGAGAGCGCTTCGACTCCGTCGCCGACCTCGGCGAGAATGGCCAGTTCGGGCCAGAGCTGCCCAAGCATATCCCGAATCTCCCGCCGAATGAGCGGTTCGTCCTCGGCGATCACGGCGCCGGGTACTCTCATGGGGGCGTGTCGTCCAGCCGTACCCCCGCGCCGCGCGCCACCGTATCGCGCAAGCCCGTGATCAGCGTGTCGAGGTGCTTGTCAGCCTCCGGCCTTCCGGCCGCGAAAAGGTCGCGGACTTCGGCGAGCTGACGCAGCACCGCAGCCGGATCGATCTGAGCTTCCACGGCGGCCAGCCGCGAGGCGAGCAGCCGGCGCTCGGTCTGCACACGCTCCAGCTCCCCAGCGCGCAGGCGGGCTAGCAATCGCCTGGCGCTCTGGCGGTTGAGGTAGACCATCAAGACCGTGCCCCAGAAACTGCCGATCGTCAAAAAGTCGCTCAGGATGCCTCCCCGTCCATGCACGGTCTGGGGAGCCGCAAACACGCTGCGCAGCAGCATCTGTGCGAAGACGTTCGTGACCGAAGCGCACAGCAAGAGGACGACGAACGCGCGCCACACATTCCAGCCGCGACGGATCGCTTCGTCGGCCATGAAAGCGGCCAGCATCACGAGCAGCGCGGCGATCGCCTGCCCCGCCACGTTGAAGAGCAGCGAGGGTCGCCCCGGCTGATGCCACTTCTGGAGCCAGACATAGAGCGCAAACAGGAACGCCAAAGACTGGGTGAGGAGGATGGCTCGCCAGGTGACCGCGCGCAGCACCGCCAGCACGAATCCGGCCGCCCCGCGCGGCGGAATCGCGAATACCATGCGCGATGCGGCCTGCACGCCCGAAGTCTCAGGCCACCGGGATGCAGATGCTGGCGACCATGCCACTCGGTTCGGTCGGTCGGAGTGTCAGCGCCGCGTCCGGTCCATACATCATCAGCAGCCGTTGCCGGACATTCGCGAGGCCGGTACCGCGGCCCTGACGCACTTCGAGACCTCGCCCGGAGTCCGCCACCTTGACCAGCAGACGATCCTGCTCGCAGGTCGCGCTGACTCTGATGAGACCTCCCTCCACGGTGGGGCTCACGCCGTGCTTCAGAGCATTCTCCACGAGCGTCAGCAGCATCATGGAGGGCACTTTCAGCGGCGCAAGCTCCTCCGACGTGGCGATTTCATACCGCAGTCGTGTGCCCATGCGGGTGCGATAGATGGAGAGGTAGGCATCGACCAGCTCCAGCTCCTGCGCGAGCGGCACCTCGCTCTCACGCAGCCGCGGAAGCGCGGCCTCGAAGTAACGGATGAGGTTGTCGAGCATCGCGACAGTCGCAGCCCGGTCACTGCGCGACAATGCCCGGATCACCGACAGGGTATTGAACAGGAAGTGCGGCTCGATCTGCGCGCGCAGCAGCTGCGTCTGCATCAGCTCCGCATCGACGCTCGTGCGCTTGATCCGCGCAACCTGCAACGCATCGTCTGCCTCCCGCTTGTCGCTGTGGTAGGCGCACACGCCGACCACCATGCCGGGCGTGAGCAAACCGCCAATGACATAACCCAGGCCCGACATGTCCCATCCGAAATGGACCCCTTCGACCGCCAGGCACCACCACCCCATCACGATGGTCAGGGCGACCAGCCAAGCGAGCCGCGCCAGCCCCGCACGCGGGGCGAGATTCACGACCGGCGGGACCAGCGCGATTCCGGGAATCATTGCGATGAGTCCCCGGGACGCATGCAGCGCGAAATGCTGGACGAATTCCAAAGCGTGCGTCTTGCCCGCGAGCCACAGCGGCAGTGTCGCCTCGGTCGTCCACCAGATATCGAGGATCAGCGACAGCGCAAGCATGTAGCCGAACCCGTTGTACAGGCCCCGGAGGCGGTCGAAGCTCATTGGCCTGCGAGTCGGGAGCGCGACGACGACGGTATTCATGACGACCCTCATTGCCCGAGCCCGCCTGACCGCCCCCGGGCAGTCACCGGCGGTCACCGCGGTGTAGCGGGGCCGATTCTAGTCAAATCGCCGGAGCCAAGTCATGCCGCAGCGCCGGGCGCGCGGGGGAAGGAGGTATCTGAGGAGCCCTGCAGCACCCCGAAATTCGCATTCGTTCCCGTACAAACGCATTCGTTCCATGCTTTTCGCCCTTCATCGGAAAGTCGCGGCGCACGGCTCCCCGGCCGGCGATCCTGTGAGCTGGGCAAGGTTCGAAACGACCTGCCGGGTGCCCCAACGGGCCGATTCAATCAATCAACAAAACGGGAGCAACGATGAAAATCTCTACGAGGGCGATGAGCGCCGTCATCACGGTCGGCGGGCTGATGCTCGCTGCCGGGCAGGTCATGGCCGGATGCGGCCCGGGCCCGGGTGTAGCGAGCGCCAAACCGATGATGTACCGCGACGACGGCAAGGGCGAACTCTTCCGAAGCTCATTCGGGCCGTTCAACACGTCGGCGATCACCGGCCTCTGGAAATTCACCTTCACGGCAAAGGGCGACGTGGGAACCGGGGCGCCTTCGAATGCGCTTCAGTTCCCGGATGGCACGCCGGTCGATGCAGGATTCGTCACGTGGCACGATGACGGCACCGAGCTCATGAACTCGGGCCGGACGCCTGCGAGCGGCAGCTTCTGCATGGGAGTGTGGAGACAGACCGGCCCGCACACCTACAAGCTCAATCATTGGGCACTGTCCTGGATTCCGGACTATCAGCCCGGTATGACCGACTCCTGGGCGCAGATTTCCGGGGGTCTCGATGAGATGTTCAAGGCGTTCGGGCCCACGAATATTCAGGAGACGATTACCCTCACGAACGGGGGCAGCTCGTACACAGGGACGTTCCGTCTCACGCAATACGTGAACGATGGTACCAAGACACCCATCAACGACGTGAACGGGGCTCCGGTCGCATTCGTCATCCTGGGCACCGTGAGCGCCACGCGCGTCACGGTAGACTGAGACTGCAGGCAACGGCCGCCGCCGCGCCGCGGCGGCGGCCGCTTACCGAGGAGCCCCGGCCCCGCGCTTGGATTGGCACTCCCCGCCGGTTACGCTGTCGGCATCCGCGCCGGCGGGAGGGGGCATGCAAGCATCCACGGCTTTGTCGCAGGGAGTCGCCTCGGCAGCCCAGATCAAGAATACGATCATCGATCTTGCGGTCCGGTTCGGGCCGCGGCTGTTCGTCGCGATTCTCATCCTGATCATCGGCGCCGCGGTGAGCCGCTGGGTGAGCCGTTGGTCCGTGCGCACGCTGCAGCGCGTGGAGCTCGAGCCCCCTGTTCGGGTGCTGCTGGCCCGCGCCGCATGGCTGCTCTCGTTCACCCTGTTCCTGATCCTGGCGCTCGCGAATTTGGGCGTGGAGCTCCTCCCGCTCATCGCCGGACTGAGCGTCATCGGCGCAGGGTTGGCGCTCGCGACGCAGGGCGTCGTCGGCAATCTGGTCGCCGGATTATCGATTCTTCTGACGAAGCCCTTCCGAATCGGCCAGTACATCTCGATCGTCGCCGAGGAGGGAATCGTCGACACGATCACCCTGTTCAGCACGACTTTGCGCCATATCGATCATTCGCTCGTCGTGATCCCCAACCGCAAGATCGTGGGAGAAATCCTCCACAACTTCGGCACCATTCGGCAGCTCAATATTGCTGTGAGTATTTCCTACCACGCCGATGTCGGCGGGGCCGTGAGCGCGGTGCGTGAAGTGTTGGACGCGAATCCTCACGTGCTCAAGGAGCCCCCGCCGATCGTCCAGACGAACCTCCTCGGGGACTGGTCCATCGTCATTGGAGTGCGCCCCTGGGTTCCTATCGCGCACTTCGTCGCAGCGACAGGCGAAATCAACTGGGCCATTCTCGAGCAATTTCGCCGCCGGGAAATTCCCATCGCAGTGCCCCAGAGCGAGATACGCCTCGCGGCAACTGCCGGCGAGGCCGGCGTTCCCGGTCGCAGTCCGAAACTCGGCGCGTCTCAACGCCAGGAGACCACGCCCTGAAGCGCCGCGGAAGCGCCCCTACAGCGCCGTCAGCACAAGTCTCGCGATCTGCCAGGCCCCACTCCTCTTCGTGTAGTCGACCCGCAGCATCCGGCGCTCGCTCCGGCGCGTAGTGCCTGTACCCTGAGCACGCGACATCTGCGTCAGCGTGCAATCATCCGCAAGCGGCGTTTCGAGCTCGACAGCACAGTCGAAATGCCCGATTGCGCTTCGGCCGTCCGCTGCGATGTCGATCCTATCCGGTGCGCCCGCATGATCCGCTGTGATCCGGCGCACCGCATCGTCGAGCAGCGCGTCGCCCCCGGCGGCGTTGACCTGCCGTAGCCAGGATCGATGCAATTCGCGGATCGCAGCCTCGTTCTCGAGGCGCCGAAGGCGAGCGTCGGGTCCATCGCCGGCGAGCGCCACCGCGGAGAGCGAGGCGGCCGCGATCGGAGCCGCCAGAAGCGCGCCGCCCTTGAGGAACGACCGGCGCGTGGAGTTGCTTTCCTCTGTCATGGCGTCCGTCCTCAGGTCCTGATCTGAAAGTATTTGTCGACTTCGAACTTGCCCGCGTGCCGCACCACGGCGCCGATTCGACTCATGTTGAGCCCGCCGCGCGTGCCGCAGTGATAGCCGATGCCGGCGTCGTGCATGATGTTGAGATTCAGCAGCACGGTGCCGAGCGTCCCGTTGCAGGCCTCCTCCCGCCAGTTCATGAAATAGATGCCGTCGCGGATCTTCACGAAATCGCCGGGACCGCACCATTCCATGCCGCCGTGTCCGTCTGGCGTGAAGATGATCCACGACACCGTGTTGGGCGTGGAATACAGATGCATGGACGTGAGCCCCGGGGCGTAGCTGTACGTGATGCATCGGCCCAGCATTTCGGTCGTTCTGGCGTGGCGCCGGTACAGGGGCGGCTGAATGCCCTCCATCTCGATCACGCCGAACCAGGTGCGCGCTCCGGCCTCGTTGGCGAAGTAGGGCGTATTGAGAACGCCGTTGTAGCAGGTCACCAGTCCCTGATGGAAATCCGCTGCAATGATATGCCCATCGTGATTGGGCGTGCCTTCCAGCAGATGCCCGAACAGGAACAGACCCGGCGCCACCTCGTAGGCCTGGTAGCGCGCTTTGATCCAGGCGCCCTCGCCATCCGTGCGCCAGCTGAGCTCGTCAGCGCTCGCGACCTGGTATTGCATCACTGGGCCATTGTCATAGCGCAGCGTGAAGGTCTTGCCCGCCAGAAAGTCCCTTGCGGGCAGCGAATTCGCGCCCCCCATGCCGGCCGCGCCACCGGTGGTGGTGCTGACCGGAAAGGCGCTGGAGTGTTGCTTGACGATCTGGTCCACCTGCTCCCGGGTCAGCTTCTCCATGGTCTTGATGGGCCGGTAGACGCGCCGGCCACCCTTGATGGGCTTGCCGTCCTTGCCCTTGGGACCGGGGATGGGATTACCGGAGTAGTCACCGAATTTCTCGAAGCGGGCGATCTGGCCCACGATGTCGCCCTGGCCTCGGAAGAGGTAGTAGTGGAGGTTGTCCCCTTCATCGAAGCCGAGCCGCACGCCCATCTGCTGGAGGCGATTCATGTCGATCGCATACGCGGTGAAGGTCCCCGAGAACTCGCACTCCGTGCGGGTGTAGAGGATGCAATCGTTGTCGAGCAGGACATAGTCGGACGGAGCCGAGAAGCCGAGCTCCCCGCCCGTGCGCGACAGCTCCACGAAATGGGAATAGCCGGCTGAAGGATAGTATTCCAGCGTCTCCATGCCGTTGTCCTGGCGCCAGTGATATCCCCGGCCTTCCAAGCGGTCGGTGTACACGTGCCGTGCCTTCGGCGCCTCGCCGCCGTGATCGACGTAGCCGAAATAGATCTGGCGCTGGACTTCGCGGTTGTCCTCGTAGCCGCTGAACCACAGCTCGATGACCGTGGCGAGTTTGCTGTTGCGGTCGACAGCGACCGTGTAGCCGCGCTGCGTGCCCGGAATCATGTGGCTGAACAGGCAGTAGTGGTCCATCTCGAGCGCGCCGAACGCGGCGTGCGTCGCCTTGCCGCCGTTTTCGGCCACCGAGAGCCTGCTGTTGCTCGCGAACTTGTAGTCGAGTGTGGGACCCTCATCCGTGACGATCTTCAGCGACTCGCCGGTGAAATCGGTTGCGAGCGGTGAGGCGCTCGTCGGCCCGTGCTCGGCGACCGGGTGCAGCTTGGCGCCGATCTGCTCCTTGGTGAGCTTGGTGTACGCGATGCGGTGCATCGGCTTCTTGGGATATGGTGTGCGCAGCATGCGTTTTCCCCTAGTCGGTTTCGACCTGACACGATCGTGCGATATCGAGCACGGCTTCGGCAAGCGATAATAAGCCCATGAAGGCCGCACTGTTCAGTCCCTGCACGTATCCCGGCCCGACCGCGCGCAGCGGCTGGCCCGCGCCCGCGACCGTGTACTCCTCCACGCTCGCACAGCAGGTCCTCGAGGCCGCGGTCGCGCAAAGCCGCCTCGCCGAGGCGGTCGGCTTCGACTGGATCACGGTCGCCGAGCATCATTTCGGCCCCTTCTGCATCACCCCGAATCCAATGGTGCTGGCGGGGGCGCTCACCCAGGCGGTGAAGCGCGTCAAGATCGCCCTCCTCGGCGCGGACATTCCGATTCTGAACCCCGTACGTGTGGCCGAGGAGTTCGCAATGCTCGATGTAATGTCGGGCGGCCGGCTGATCGCCGGGATGCTTCGCGGCACCCCCAACGAATACGTCACGTACAACGTGAACCCCGCCGAGTCGCGCGGACGATTCGAGGAGGCTTTGCAGCTGATCCGGATGGCCTGGACCGAGCCCGAGCCGTTCGGCTGGCAGGGACGCTACTGGCAGTACAAGACGATCTCGATCTGGCCGCGTCCCGTGCAGGCACCGCATCCCCCGATCTACATGTCCGGATCGAGCCCGGAGTCCGGTGAGTTCGCCGCGCGGCAACGAGTGGGCCTGGGATTTGCGGTGACGAGCCTGGCGTTGGCTTCGAAGGCCGCGCGGCACTATCGCGAGCAGGCTGCGCTTGCGGGCTGGACGCCGACTCCCGACGACATCATCTATCGGATTCCGGTCCATGTCGCCGCGACAGACGACGAGGCCATGCAGGACCTCGCGGCCGCGGCTGCCCACGGGCCGCGCAGTATCAGCCTGGCTCTGTCTCGCGAAGCGGAAAGCGCGATCGCGGAGGCCGGCTACTACGGCCGCGACGAGGCCCAGCGCCGGCGGGTCGCCGCGCTCTTCTCGAGCGGACTGCGCGAGCGCATCGAGAACGGCCAAATGCTCATCGGGAGCCCCACGACGGTCATCGGGCAGATTCGTCGCATCCACGAGCAGGTGGGCGCGGGCGTGCTCGATCTCATCCCGGGTGTCGGTGGGGATGCGATGACGTGCATCGAGCGCCTTGGCGCCTCCGTGCTGCCCATCATCCGGGAGATCGGGGCGTGAGTCGTCCGGCTTTGCCCCTACCGACGCGTGAGCCGTGGGCGGGTCTCGCCGGAAGGATCCCACTCGCAGAATCCATCGAAGGGCTCGAGCGGTTCGATCTGCTCGCCCATGGCACCGCAGCCGCCGAGGTGGCGCTGCATCTGGCGCTCGAGCAAACCGCGCGCGTGCACGCCCTCGTGATCGCTGCGGCCTCGCCCCCGGCAGACCGCAGTCTCGCCGAGCGCGTGGGCTCTTTGAGCGTTCCCGTTCTCGCGCTGTTCGGTACGCGCGATGCGCAGGTACCTCCTGCGACGGGTCGCGACTGGCGGGCGCTCCTGCCCGGCTGCCACATCGTATTCGTCTACGATGCCGCGAGCGATATGGCCCGCGATCGACCCGAAGCGTTCGCCGAGGTCGTACTCGACTTTCTCGCCGAGCCTGGCGCATTCCTCGTCAACCGCGCGAGCGGGGTGCGTCACCCGTAGCCGCCAGGGCCTTGTCGATATCGCTCGCGTCATGTCGTTCGGCGACTTGGGTTTCGGGCGGACCGAAGGTCCGATTGACGATCTGACCGCGCTTCACGGCGCGCCGGCTCCCAATCAGCTCCACCCAGCGATTGACGTTTCGGTATTCGCCCACGGAAAGGAATTCCTGCGCGCTGTACGCACTGCGCATGATCGCGCCGTACCAGGGCCAGATCGCGATGTCGGCAATCGTATACTCATCGCCCACCATGTACTCGTTGTTTGCCAGGTGCGTATCGAGCAAGTGCAGCTGCCGCTTGGTCTCCATCGTATAGCGATTGATCGCGTACTCGATCTTCAAGGGCGCATAGGCGTAGAAATGCCCGAACCCTCCGCCGACGAACGGCGCGGCTCCCATCTGCCACATGAGCCAGTTCATCGTCGCCGCACGCTTGTAATGCTCGGTCGGCAGGAGCGCGTGGAACTTCTCGGCAAGATAGAAGAGCATCGAGCCGCTCTCGAACAGCCGCGTCGGCGGATCGGTCGAGCAGTCGAGCATCGCCGGAATCTTTGAGTTGGGATTGATCGCGGCGAACCCGCTCGAGAATTGCTCGCCCTCGCCGATCTTGATCAACCACGCGTCGTACTCCGCGCCCTTGTGGCCGGCCGCGAGCAGCTCCTCGAGCATCATCGTGACTTTCTGGCCGTTCGGGGTGCCGAGCGAATAGAGCTGGAACGGATGTTTGCCGATCGGCAGCTCCCGCTCGTGCGTGGCGCCCGAGATCGGCCGATTGATCTTCGCGAACTGCCCGCCGTTCTCCTTGTCCCAGACCCACACCTTGGGCGGAACGTAGCCCGCCGGCTGATTGGCGCTCGCAGCGTCCTCGTTGGCCATCTCGTTCTCCTCGATCGTTGCTCGCGGGCACAGGCCCGCGCTTCTCGAGGGGAATTATCGGCTCATTTCACCGGATCGAGGAACAGGAGCGTGAGGGAGCCCGGGGCGAAGGGAAACCGCGTCGGCCGCTTATGGGCCGCGAGCGCAGCCCGGAACGCCGCCATGGCGGCCGGATCCTCTTTCGCCGCCGCGACGAACAGCCGCCCGCTCTCAGGATCGACCGTCATCGTGCGCCCGGAGACGGCGCTCTTCACGGTGGCGACCGGCACGAACTCATCGGCGCTCACCTCCCGGATGACCGAGATCGTTCCATCGCCTCCGTTGGAGCTGAACGCGAGCTTGCGGCGCGGATCGAACGCCGCCGCATCCGTACCGCGGCCGATCGGAACGCTCGCCACGACGGCTCCCGTGTCCGCGTTCACGACGACCATGCGGCTGTTCTCGCAGCTCGAGAACAGGCGGTGAGTCGCCGTGTCGATCGCGAGTCCGTGAGGAGAGGCGCACTGCGGGATCGGCCATGTCGCATCGACCTGATTCGTCGAGGTATCGATGCGGTAGATCACGCTCTTCGCGACTCCATTGACGTAGACCTTGCCGCCGGGTCCGGCAACCGCATATTCGAGTTTGCTCCCCGCCGAAACCGTCGCCACGACACTGTCGCTCGCTGGATCGACGACGGTCAGAGCGCCGGGATCGCCGTCCACCACGAAGACATGACCGCTCGCCGGGTCGATCGTGACCGCGTCGGCATCGCCCTCAGCCTTGAGGCGCTTGACGATCTTGAGCGAGCGCAAACTGAATGCGACGGCCTGCCCAGCGCGTCCGTCATCCGTGTACCCGAGCCCCGCCGCATGCGAGATCGCGATGCCGTGGGTCCCGCCGGGAATGGTCTCGACCTGTCCGACGATGCGCCCGCTGTGTCCATCGACGACGGTGATGCGATCCCCGTGCGAAACGTAAACCCGGTGTGACGGCGCGTCATAGACCACGTAGTCCCAGCGGTCCGGAGCACCGAGCTTCACGGACTTCGTCACCTGGTAATCGACGCCCGAAGCCGCATGGGCGCTGACCCCCGCGAGAAGCACGACGCCCAGCGCGATGAACGTTCCGGTGCGGGATTTCAAGTATCCGTGGCGCATTGGGGCTACCTCCGATCGGCGGGATCATAGCGGGAATGCCTGACGAGTTCCTGACCGACGAGCCAGCCTTCAGAGCGGGGCCACGCCCCACGGGCTCAGGAGCCGAGATGTGCCGCCACCCACTCCACGATAGCGCCGTAGTAGAGCTCGCGGTGCACCGGGTCCTGGGGTGAATGATGGGCACCGGGGATGCCGATGAATTTCACCGGCACATGCCGGCTCGCGAGCGTGTGGTACAGCGCGAACGATTCGGTGATCGGCACCGTCGTGTCATCCGTCCCGGAGAGGATGAGCGTCGGCGTCACAATCTGTCCGGCGTAGGTGATCGGCGATCCGGTGCGATAGAGCGATGCGCTCGCCTCGTCCCACGGGCTGCCGCCGAGGGAGTCTCGCGTCCACGCGAGATTGCCCGCGCCGGACAGCTCGTACTCTTGCGTCCAATCGACCGCGCCGTCGGCCACGACCGCGCAGCGCCAGAAGTGTTGGTGCGAGATCAACCACGCCGTCATGTAGCCGCCGTACGAATGACCCACGGCGGCAATGCGGGAGCTGTCGACGATACCCTGCTTCTCCAGCATCCGGATCCCAGCGATCACGTCGCGATCCGGGCCCTCACCCGGATCACGGTAGATCGCGTGCAGGTGCGCATTGCCGAGATTGTCGCTGCCGCGATAGTTGGGCTCGAACACCAAATATCCGCGCGCGGCGAACAGCAGTCGAAGCGGACCGACCTCATCGGCATCGAAATGCTCGGTGGAGGCGGCCTCCGGCCCGCCGTGGCTGTACACCACGAGGGGATAACGCTTGCCGGCCCGATATCCGTCAGGGTACGTGAGGATGCCGTCGTTGAGCTCGTGGTCCGACGCACGCCACTCGACCTCGACGCTTCGCGGCAACGCGTCGGCATCGAAACCGTGATTGAAGTCGGTCAGGCGCATCGGAGGGCTGCCCGTCGTGTGCAGCACATACAGCTCGGGAGCGTGCGTGGCCGCGTCGGCGACGACAGCCACTGCGCCCTGGGCCGAGACGGCCGATTCCAGCGGGTTCAGATTGCCCAGATCGAGCGCATGACCCTTGCCTTCAAAGGGCTGCACGTAGAGTGTGGCGCGAACACCGTCGTCCGCGAGGACCACGAGGCCCCTATCGTCGGGGAGCCAGGAGAAATCTCCGAGCAGATCGCGATCGAGGCCGGCACTCACATCTCGCGCCGGACCGCCGCCCGATGGCGCGACGAACAGGTCCATGTTGCTGACGGCGCCCGGTCCGTGCGGAAACAGGTACGCGAGGGTGTTGCCCTGGCGCGCGAAGCGCGGTGTGTACTCGTAGCTCAGCTGCGCAGTCAGCGTGTGCTCCGCGCCGCTCGAGGCGTCCACCACTGCAATCCGGGTGCGATCGGAATCGGCGTCGTCGGCATCAGCCTGCCGCGCATAGGCAATCGAGCGGCCATCCGCCGACCACGATGGCTCGGAGACGCTGCCGCCGAACGGCGGTGCAGCCTCCAGGACGCTCGCGGGACCGTGGGTGAGCTGGCGTGCCTTGCCCGTCTTCACGGCGAGCAGCCAGATGTGGGATGGCACGGCCGGCTTGTCGATGAGGTAATCGTCGTGATCGATCGTGAACAGATCGTGGTGCGTGCGGCGATCCGCCTTGCTGAGCGGTGAATCGTCCGGCGTCACGTACGCCAGGGTGCTCCCGTCCGGGCTCCAGGCGAACTGCTCGACACCGTTCGGCGCATCCCCGAGCTCGCTCGGGGTTCCTCCGGCCGAAGGCACCGTATAGATCTGAGGCTTCTGATCGCCCACCGTCGCGATGAGCGCGAGAGTACGGCCATCGGGCGACCAGCGCGGCATGTGCAGGTCACTCAGGTCGCGCACCAGCACACGCGCACTGCCGCCGTTCGTGCCGATCACTCGCAACGTCGCGTCGTAGCGGTCGTGCACGAAGTCCGATCGGATCGTGAGGAAAGCGATCTGCTCGCCGTCGGGCGAGAACTGGGGGGAGGAAATACGCTGCAGCTCGCGGAAGTCATTCAGCTGGATCGGTCTCGCGTCCGCCCGAACGATCGCCGCGGCGAGCATCAGGAACGATGGGGCCAGGGCCGCAAAGGGACGGTGAGTCACGGTGCCCTCGACCTCACTGCCGTCCGTAGACCAGTATACGGCTCGAATGGGTCGATCCGGGCCATGCAAACGATCTCATGCCGGAGGCAACCGCGAGCAGCTCGTGCCCATCCGCGCGGTAAACGACGAGTCCGCCGCCGATCGACTGAGCGGTGCTCGTCCGCCAGAGCACGTGCCCGTTGCTTTGGTCCAACGCGAAGACATCCCCGCCGAGATCGGCCGCGAAGAGGAGATTGCCTGCCGTCGGCGTGACCCCCGCGACGATCGGATGCGGAGCCTTGAATTTCCAGCGTACGCGCCCGTTCTCCGCATCGAATGCCGTGAGCCATCCCCGGGCGGTGCTGTTCGGATCGATCATCTGAGCCATGGAGCCGGTGGTACCGAACCAGGTGTGTCCGAGGGCTGGCACCTTGAGCTCGCGTACGAGCTGCACATGGGCACAGAGATCGACCGCACCGGTGAAGAGCGAATCCGTCTTCGGGCTGTATGCGGCGCCATTCCATTCAGTGCCCCCGCCCATGCCGGGACAGAAATGCACCGGGTGCTCGCGCGAGAGCGGCGTGTTCGCGTTCTCGCGGGTGGTCGTGGGAGTCTGCGAGAGGAGCGGAATGACCGGCGCCTCATCGGCCGATGCGCCGATCGAGGGGTCGATCTTCGAGCGATCGAGAATCGACAGGAGTCCATTCTTGTTCGCAGAGGCGATGATCTCGCGCCCGGCTCGGGTGGTCGCAAGCATCGGCGCGCTCGTCACGTCCCAATCGTGAGCGTCGTGTTTGACCAGCTGGTTGTAGCCGAGAATCCGCCCGGTTGCGGCATCGATGGCGATCACCGAATCCGCGTACAGGTTCTGTCCGGTGCGATCGAGCGCGTCGAAATCCGGCGCGGGGTTTCCGGCTGGAACATAGAGGATGCCCTTCGCTTCATCGAACGTGAAGGAGGTCCAGAAAGCGCCGCCCGAGATCGGCAGCCGAGGGTTGGTCCACGTGCGCCGCGCAAGGCCTTTTTCGGGTACGACATCGAACCGCCACAGGACATGCCCGTCGCGTGCATCGAGTGCGAAGACGTGTCCCGTGACCCCGACGGTGTCGCCTCCCGCGTTGCCGACGTACACCCGCCCATCAGCGGCGATGGGAGCCATGGGAATGGAGATGCCCGGTCCCCGGATGTCGAAAGCATGATCCCAGAGCACGTGACCATCAGCCGCATCGAGCGCAATCACGTGCGAATCGGCAGTCCCGCGAAACAGCCGCCCATCGAGGTAGGCGAAGCCGCGATTGACCGCGAGTCCGCCCGGCCCGTGGCTCTGCGCGTGCCGGCTCCACTTCTCCTTGCAGGTCGCGGCATCGATTGCGTACGAGCCCTTGAAGCTCGTGAAGTACATCGTCCCGTCGACGACGAGCGGTCCGGTCTGGAAGGAGACGACCTCTGGAAGCGTGTACACGCAGTGCAACTTCAGCTGCGCGACGTTTGCCGTCGTGATCTCCGCGAGCGGTGAGTAGCGATCGCCCGCGAGCGTTCGGTTGTACGCCGGCCAGTTCGCCGGCTGTGCGCCGGCCGACGCAGCCGGTGCCGCCGTCGCGACCTGAGCGTGCAGGACGAATGCGGCCCCAGCGGTGAAGGTGGCGCACGCGGTGAGCGCGGCGAGAGCAACCGGAAGATGGCGATGGTGATTCGACATGCTCGAGGTCCCCTTCGTTCGGGCGATGGCGTCGCCGGGGCGGATCGTCAGCGCACGATTGCGCCGTTGTCGTCGGCCTGCGGGCTCGGCCGCTCATGATTCAGATTGATGCTGATCGTGTGGACGCTGCGGAGCCTGCCGCCGACGAGGCGGAAGGTGTGCGAGTCCGGCATTCCCGTCGCGCTGTTGCCGAAGCGGCAGAACACGTTGATGACGCCCTGCTTCACGTCGACGACATAGTCGCGGTTCACGATGTAGAGCACTCCGGCCGGGATGCCGACTTCACAAGTTGCGTGCGGATCGCCCTTGCGATTGGTGTAAGCGCCGCCCTCGAGCCGTGCGCACGGGGTACCCCACGGCGTCTGCACGAACTTGTCCGAGAACAAGTCGAGGTAGCTGTTGGCCGCGTTGATGAGCTCCTGCATCGAGGAGCGCGCCTGAAGCGCAGGCGGCGACCAGTCCTCCTTGCTCGAATACTTGAGATAGGCATTGGCGTTGAAGAGCCAATCGCCCTTCTTCGAGACGAGGCTGTCGATACGCGTGATCTTGCCTCGGTCGACGCTCAGGCGCGTGCCGATCACGTATTGCGGATGGGACTGGGTCGCGATCACTTCGGAGAACGTCCTGCATCGGACCTCATCGAGAAAGCTGCGCGAGAAGGCGATCGGCAGCGCCGTGTTCCACAGTCCCTTGTCGGCCGCGACCGCGCTCATGTTCTCGAGATACGTCACCTTCTCGGCGAGCGGCATCATCCGGCGATCACCCGCTCTCTGTGCTGCGAGATAGCTGTCGACCGCAGATTGCAGCGATTGACGCGTGCAGGAAGGTCGCGGTCGGGCCTGCTGGGCGGGCGGCGATGGCGGTCGCGTCTGGGCGTGTGCCTGCGCGAGAAAGCCGCACAGCGCGACGAGCGCTGCGATCACTTTTTTCATGGAGAGTCCCCCTATGTTCGCCGCCGACTATATAGGCCGGGCGGCGCGCTGTCATTCGGGGTCCGATTACCGCTCGTAGAGCGTATCTGCGATGTTCGCGCGAGCCGCGCGAATCGCAGGAAGCAGTCCACCCGCGAGGCCAACCCCGCAGGCGACGATGATTGCGGTCACCACCAGAGGAGGCGTCACCGCCAAGGAATACACGAGCTGCGAGTCGAACAGCGCACCGCCCACTGTGCTGATCGTCACGCCATCGAAGGCCGCAAAGGCAAGGCAGACCCCGACCGCCGCACCGACGAGCGCCAGACACAGCGCTTCGGCAACCACCGCGACCGCGACGGCGCGCCCCCTGAATCCGATCGCCCGAAGCGTGGCGATCTCCGTTCCCCGTGTCGTCACCGCGGAATACATCGAGTTGAGCGCCGCGAACACCGCCCCGAGCGCCATGATCGAGCCGATGACATACGCGACCAGCCCCAGCAGGCGGCTTTCGTCGCTCGATTCGCTCGCGAGAAACTGCGGCTCGCTGCGCACCGTGACGAAGAGCCTCGCATCCCGCGCAAGCGCTGCTTTGAATTCAGACAGGGCCGCCGCGGAATCGAGAGCCACCGTGACGCTGTTGTAGCTCTCGAGCTTGTAAGCCGACATGACGGTGTGCGCATCCGCGAGGAGTTCGGATGTGCGGGCGCCGCTGCCGCCCGCAAAGACGCCGACCACCGTCCAATCCCCACCCTGGAGCCGCACGCGATCGCCGATCTCGAGTCCCTCGAACTGCGAGCGCGCGGCGGCGCCGACGAGCAATTCCTGCGTGCCCGGCCGAAACGTCCGGCCATCCACGAGCTTCAGCTCCGGTCGAATGGCGAAGTACTGCGGGCCAACTCCCCGCAAGGTGATATCGACGTCCGAGTGGTCACGGCGACGCGAGACAGGAGCAGCAAGGACCACTTCGGCGGAGAGCAGGGGCCGGCCTCGTGCATCACGACGCACGCCGGGAGCGTTTGAAACGACCCCGACCGCGTCGCGCGAGAGGCCGCTTACGTATTCCGTGGTCGCATCGCGCGTCAGCACGATGGCGCGGTCTGCGCGTCCGTCACTTGTGATGGTAGCTCGAAATCCAACATACATCGCGAGCACGGGTATCAGCACGGTAACGACGCCGGCGATGCCGATCACGATCACGAGGGAGCTGCCGAGCCGCCGTGGGATGTGGCGCAGGCTGCTCGCCGTAAGCGCGGAGATCTGCGATGCGAGGCTCATGCGATCATCCGTGCGCGAGCGCGGTGGCGACTTGCACGCGCGTCAAGCTCCGGATAGACAGCACGACTGCGAGGAATGCAAGCAAGGCCGCACAGAGCAGCCCCAAGGCTGCAACCGAAGGCGACACGAGGAACACGCCCACGACCGGTTTGATAAGAGGCGTGAGCAGGCGAGCGATGAGCAGTCCGAACGCGGCAGGCGGCAGATACAGCAGGAGCGCTTCCGCGTAGGCGAGACCGAGAATGCGAGCCGTTGGGTAGCCGATGGTTTCGAGCACCGCGAACTCGCGCCGGCGCTGCCGGAACGACTCCCGCAGAGTATTTCCGGTCAGGAAGGCGAGCGTGAAGAGCACGGCGCCCATGATCGCGTCGGTAAAGAATTCGACGTCGCCCAGCTGCTTGGCCGACGCTTCAGCACGCGTCTGTCCGTCGCTCGTGCGAGTCTCGTGGGACGAGTTGGCGAAAATGCGGTCGATCGCCGCAGATGTCGCGATGGACCTGTTCGGGTCGGCGATGCGCACGTAGAAGATCTCGGCCGTGTCGCGATCGGCTGCGCGATAGGAATTGAAGTAATCGTAGTTGATCACCCCGAAGGAGGCCGGCGTAGGAGTGTCGAAAGTGCCGAGGATGTCGAACGTCCAGTCCGAAGTTCCATCCGTCTTGCGCGTCGAAGAGCGCAGCGTGATCCGATCGCCGACTTTCCAGCCGAACCGCTCGAGCTCAGGGGGCGTGACCAGCATGCCGTCACGAGTTTCGCGCATGGCCTCGAGGGCCGCTCGGGCGACGCCGAACCGTGTCCACCGGAAGAACGCGTCCGGTTGGGTCGCAATGGCGGCGACGGTATCTGCGAGGCGCGTCCCCCGATAAGTACCCATGAAATAGGCCCGGGGTGCCACCTCCTTCACCCCCGGAATGCGCCGTATCGTTTCCATGGCCGCGATCGGCATCGGCGCCCCACCTCGTACCCGGGTGCCGGTCCTCAGTAATTCGCGATGCGCGCTCGCGATGCCCCTTTCAAATCCCGCGTTGACGCCCTGCAGGAGACCAAGGAGCACGAACGCGGTCGCGATGCAGATCGCCGTGAGAACGGATCGTATCGGCTTGCGCCAGAGCCCGGCCCAGACGAGCGGCAGGAATTTCATCGCCCCCCCATCGGATACGCACGATACACCCGGCTTGACTCGCGCCGAGACCCGCTCAGACTGCGAATGTGACGTCGCGCACTGGATACGCAGATCTCCCTCTTCATGGCGGCCGAGTACCGGCCTGGCTCGCTGCGCGGATGGCGGCGCTCGGTCGCGTCATCGCCGAGGCGATCGTGCATCACTACGGCCGGGAGGAACTGCTGCGTCGGCTTGCGCATCCGTTCTGGTTCCAGGCCTTCGGCGCCGTGATGGGCATGGACTGGCACTCGTCGGGCATCACGACCAGCGTGGTCGGCGCCTTGAAGCGTGGGCTCGCGCCGGTGCAGGGCGAGCTCGGAATCTACGTCTGCGGCGGGCGCGGACGCGCATCGCGCCGCACGCCTAGCGAGCTCATGCAAGTGGGCGAGCTCACGGGAATCGATGCGGCGCGCCTTGCCGAGACCAGCCGGCTCGTCGCAAAGATCGACAGCGCGGCCGTGCAGGATGGCTATGACCTGTATTTGCATGGCTTCATCGTCGATGCCAGCGGGCACTGGTGCGTCGTGCAGCAGGGCATGAGTGCGGCGCGCCGGGAGGCGC
>JBOHZR010000357.1:0-6687 GCA_050738595.1 Steroidobacteraceae bacterium
CGCGAGCTCAATCATTTGACACTGCCCGCGGATGTGAAGATCCACCCCTTCTACGACCTCACGACGCTGATCGAGCAGACCAAGCACGTGGTCATGCACAACCTCACGGTCGGTCTGGTGCTGGTGATCGCGGTGCTGATCTTCTTCCTCTACGACGTGCGGGCGGGCCTCATCACGGCAGTCACCGTGCCGCTTGCGCTGCTGTTCGCGTTCCTGTGCCTGCACATCAAGAACGCCTCGGCCAATCTGCTGTCGATCGGCGCGGTGGACTTCGGCATCCTCGCCGATGGCGCGATCTTCATGGTCGAGAACATTTTCCGCGAGCTCGCCGCGCGGCGCGGGACCGAATTCAGCATCACCGAAGTGATCCAGAGCGCGGCGGCGGAGATCGACCGCCCGCTCGTGTATGCGGTCGCGGTGATCGTCGCGAGCTTCCTGCCGATCTATTTCCTCACCGGGCCGTCCGGGGTGCTCTTCAAGCCGATGGCCGACACGATGATCTTCGCGCTGATCGGCTCGCTGATCGTGACGCTCACCCTGCTGCCGGTGCTGTGCGCGTTGTTCATGCGCCGCGGTGTGCGCGAACGGCGCAACGCGCTCTACGAGCGATTCAAGACCAGGTACGTGCGCTCGCTCGATGCGGCCATGGCGATGCCGTGGCGCGTGACGGGAGCCTGCACGCTGCTGCTGATTGCCTCCCTCGTGATGACGCGCGGGATCGGCGCCGAGTTCATGCCGCATCTCGACGAGGGGGCGCTGTGGGTGCGCGCGACCATGCCGTACACGATCTCCTTCCAGAAGGCCGCGGAGATCTCCCCGAAGATCCGCCAAGTGCTGCGTTCGTTCCCGGTCGTGACCACCGTCGCCTCGGAGCTCGGCCGTCCGGATGACGGCACCGATTCGACCGGCTTCTTCAACGACGAGTTCTTCGTCGGCCTGAAGCCCTATTCGGAGTGGCACGGCCGCTACCGCAGCAAGCAGGCGCTCATCGAGGCAATCGACGCGAGGCTGCGGAGGTTTCCCGGTATCCAGTACAACTACACCCAGCCCGCCGAGGATGCGGTGGACGAGGCCGAGACCGGCCTGAAGAGCGCGCTCGCGGTGAAGATCTACGGCTCGAGCCTGCGGGTCCTGCAGCAGCAGGCCAAGGCGATCAAGGCGGTGATGGCGAAGGTGCCCGGCATCACCGACCTCACCCTGGTGCACGAATTGGGACAGCCCAACCTCGCGATCCAGATCGACCGCAACAAATGCGCGCACTTCGGCCTCAATGCCGACGACATCAACAACCTGATCGAAGCGGCCGTCGGCGGCTCCGACGCGACCCAAGTCGTGCAAGGCGAGAAGCAGTTCCCGTTGCTGCTGCGCCTGCAGCAGGCCTTCCGCAACAACCCGCAGGAGATCGGTGATATTCCGGTCGCGACGCCGGGCGGACAGCAGATTCCGCTCAAGGAGCTGGCCGACATCAGCGTCCAAAACGGCGCCTCGTTCATCTATCGGCAGAACGATTCCCGTTACATCGGCGTGCAGTACGCAGTGACCGGCCGCGATCTGGCCGGTGCGGTGGGCGATGCCATCCGTCAGGTCGCCCTGCACGTGAAGCTCCCGCAGGGCTATCACCTCGCCTGGGGCGGGGAATACAAGGAATACACGGCCTCGCGCGCCCAGATGCAGGTGATCCTGCCGCTCACCGTGCTGCTGATCTTCGGGCTGCTCTTCGTGCTGTACGGGAACTTGAAGTTTCCCCTGATCACCGTGATCGGCGTGCTGCTGTCGGCCCCGATCGGTGCGGTGTTCGCGATGTGGGTCACCGGCACCGACTTTTCGGTGTCCTCCGGCATCGGCTTCATCGTCCTGTTCGGCGTCTCGGTGCTGACCGGTGTCGTCTACATCTCATGCGTCAACGAATTGCGGCTCGGCGGCATGGACAGCGTGCAGGCCGCGCACGAGGCCGCGGTGCTGCGGCTGCGCCCGATCGTGATGACCGCGCTCGTCGCGGCGCTCGGCCTGCTGCCCGCCGCGATCGCAACCGGCGTCGGCACCGATTCGCAGCGGCCGTTCGCGCTGGTGATCGTCGCCGGCATGATCTCGCGCCTGGCGATCGGCATCCTGCTGATGCCCGCGCTATACAAGCTCGTGGCGCGCCCGGGGGACCGGTTGCAAGTGTGACCGCCGCGGTCACATTAGTCCCTCAAGGCCGCCGCAATCGGCATACGTGCAGCCCGCAGGGCCGGATACAGACCTCCTATCAATCCCATGCCAAAGGCCCACAGGACCGCGCCAACCATGATCGAGCCGCTGACCAGGAAATGAAAGAAGACCTGGGGCGTGTCGGTGCTCACGGCGAGCTGCCCGCCCATCCCGAGCGTGCTCGCCGCATGGCCGTCCAGCCCTACATAGGCCACCGCAGCCCCGAGCACACCACCCGCCACTCCCAACAGCGATCCTTCGAGGAGTGTGGCGGCGAACACGATCCCGTGCGGATAACCCAATGCGCGCAAGAGCGCGACCTCGAAGCGACGGCTCTCCACCATCACCAACAGGGTACTCATGGCACCGAAGACCGCAGCCGCGGCCATCATCGCCGTGAAAAATCCGCCGACTCGGGTCATCAGCTTGCTCATCTCTGACGCCTGGTACGCGTCGTAGGCGCTCTCGCCCACGGCGCTCAGCGCAAATTGCGGATCGCGGTCGAGCGCTCGCGCGAACGCGTCCAACGCGCCGCGCGATGTCAGCTCCACGTAAAGCGAGGAGTAGGCGGCCCGGCGCTTCTCGGCCCCCTGCAGCGATGCGAGGCTGGTCCAGGCCTCGGAGGAGAAGAACTGCGAGCCGGCGGAGAAGACTCCGGTCACCGTCCAGATCCTGCCTTCGGCCAACACGCGATCGCCCGGAGCGAGATCTCTGAAATTGCTCTCCGCCGCGGCACCGACCACGATCTCATCCAGACCCGGCCGGAACCACCGCCCCCGCACCATCCGAACTGCCTTGACGATCGTGAGCATCGTGGGCGACACCCCTCGCAGGGTGATCCGCGCCGCCAGATTCCGCTGCTTGTAGTGCACCGGCAAGCTGCCCAGGAGGTCCGGCGCTATGAGGGGTACGCCGTTTGCGCGTGCGACTCCCGGAGCTTGAAGGGCGTCCGCGACCGCGCCGGTCGGAACACTGGCCCCGCCCTCGCTCTTGCTGCCCTGGGTCAGCACGATCGCGGTCGTGTCCTGCGCCGCGACGTCGAAGCTGTGACGGAAACCGGACGCCATGGCGAGCACTGCTGTGAGGATGCCGGCGACTACGGCAAACCCCAACACCGTCACCAATGTATCGACGGGGCGTGAGGGCCACTCACAGACGGCGGAGAGCGTCAGACGCCAGACCGCACGCAAGGTGTTCAGGAGCCGCATGCTCACCCCTTGCGCAGGAACTGGGCGCAGTTCATCCGCACGATCCGCAGCCCGGGCAGCACCGCAGAGAGGATCGCGAGCCCCAGCGCGATGAGCGCGCACTGTGCCACTGCAGCGGGTGTCAGCATGATGCCCGGGAGGTTCAGGTGCGCCCCGGCGAAAGCCCGGATGACAAGCAGAGCACACAGCACCCCGACGCAGGCGGCAGGCACGATCGCAACGAGCGCTTCGAGAAACACCATCCGCAAGAGCCGCGGCGGAGAGAACCCAAGCGCCCTCAGCAGCGAGAATTCTCCCATCCGCTCCGATACCGAATGAATCAGAGTATTGAAACAGATGAGGAACAGACCGAATAGGCTCGCTACGATGACCACGGAGGTCAGGGCATTGACGTCAGCGAATCGCTCGGCCATCCCCTGAAGCAGAGACTTGAAGCTCTGCGTGCTCAGCGGCGTCGCGCTGTTGGCGAATTTCAGCTCGATTGCACGGGCCAGTGCATCGGCCTGTTGCGCCTCCTTCACCTGCGCGAACATGAAATCTACGTCGGCATCGCGATGTGACCAGCGGCGCAGGTAGTCGAGGTGCAGATTGACATCGCTCGACACGATGCCTTTGGTCTTGCCGAGCACCCCGTCGATCTGAAAGGCGAGATCTCGCGGTGCCCTCCGCGACAGGGTGTGCAGGGTAATGTTCTCCCCCAGACGCCAGCCGTTCTTGCGGGCTATCTCGTCCGTCACCAGTGCCCCGGTCAGGTCGGCAAGCCAGCTGTGTGCTTGCGCTCGAGGGAGCGCTCCGGTACCGACTACGTCAGAAATTTCAAGGAACGCATGGGGTGATAGTCCTTCTACCCGCAGCGGATGACGATCCGTGCCAAACAGCATGGGTGTGACGCTGACTCCGACGGCTGAGCGTATTCCGGGGAACGATCTTACGGTCGACAACACCGCCATCGTCAGCGGAGAGCTTCCGGCAGCCGGCTCGAGCACCAGCAAGTCGGCACCAAGCTGGGACAGTCCAACCGCAAATCCGTGGCGAATCGCCAGAAAGAAGGCAAGTAGCATGAATGCGACGAGGGTGGACAGCCCCACGAGCAGGGTCCGTAACCACCGCCGGCGCAGTGTGCCGAGTACGATTCTATTCACGGGGAATTCGCTCGTGCATAGTATAGCTGGCGAGCAGCGGCTTACTGGGGGAGTCATCGCATGAGAGTGGGAAGACGAGGATTCCTCCACGCTGCGCTTGCGGCCGCGACGGGCACGCTCAGCGCCGCGCGTCCGTTGTGGGCGTATGCCGCGAGGAACGGCGGAGTTCCGAGTGAGCTCGCCGCGTGCAGCGGCTCTGGTCAGCGCGTTGATCTCGCCGCCGCGGACGTGAAGGATCTGCGCGCAAGTCTTCGGGGTCCGCTCCTCCTGGCGCAGGATCCGGGATACGACGACGCCCGCTTGCTCTGGTTGCGGGGGTACGACCGCCATCCGGCGCTCATCGTGCGCGCGATCGATGCCGCCGACGTTGGCCGCGCCATCGATTTCGCGCGTACACACGGGCTGCTCACGGCCGTACGGGGAGGCGGTCATAGCCTCGCCGGCCAGTCGGTCTGCGAGGGTGGCCTGACCATCGACCTGTCGCTGATGAGCGCGGTCGAAGTCGACGCACAGCGGCGGCTGGCCAGCGTGCAGGGCGGCGTGCTGCTCGGGGAGGTCGACCGCAAGACTCAGGCCGTCGGGCTCGCGACCACGATGGGAACGGCCACGGATACGGGCATCGCCGGGCTGACGCTCGGCGGTGGCATGGGGCGCCTGATGCGCAGCATCGGATTGGCGTGCGACAACTTGGCTTCAGTCGACATCGTCACGGCGGATGGCAAGCTGACGCGTGCGAGTGAGGTCGAGAATCGCGACCTTTTCTGGGGCGTGCGCGGGGGCGGCGGCAATTTCGGCGTCGTGACGACGTTCGAGTACAGGCTGCATCGGCTTGCGCATCCGGTGCTGAGCGGGGCCCGAATCTATCCATACAGCGAGGCGCACCGCGTGCTCGCAGCCGCGACGGAGGTCGCGGAGCGTGCCCCCGATGCACTGACGCTAGGTGTCGACCTCGTCAATAACGCGCCTCCGAGCACCGAGCGGCCTGGACGCTACGCGGTGCTCACGGTGTTTCATTGCGGAGATCCGCGCGACGGGGAGCGCCTGCTCGAGCCGCTGAAGCGGCTCGGCGCGCCGCTGCATGATAGTGTCGCGGCAGTGAGTTATCTGGACGCCCAGGGGGCCGTGGGCACCGCTCCCGTTGCCGTACCCCGCACCGTCTCGGAGTACACGAGAACCGGCTTCCTGCCCGGCATGTCTGCCGTCCTGCTGGATGAGCTCGTTCGGCGCTTCGCGGCGACGCCGCCGTCGCTGGATTGCGGCCTCGAGTTGGCGCAGATGGGCGGTGCAGTCGCCCGAGTGGCTCCGAGCGCAACGGCGTACTGGAATCGTCACGCCGCCTACGACTTGATGCTCTTTGGCGATTGGACTGACGGGCAGTCAGCGCAGGCCAATACCCAGGCCTTGGACACGCTGTGGAGCGCGGTGGAGCCGTTCACCCGCGGGTACTACGTCAACACGGCTCCCGCGGAGGACGGCGCGCGCGTACGCGCCACCTACGGCGAGAACTATCAACGCCTGGTACGCCTGAAGAAGACCTACGATCCGGGAAACCTGTTCAGCCTGAATGCAAACATCCCACCATCGCCGCCATCAACGACCCGGTGACGAGCTCGGCTGTCGCAGCCACGGCGCGAAAGTGACGCCCGAACCCGCGACGCTCGAGCACTCCTCCGAGCCCGGACCGGCGCGGCATCCCCACCAGTTCTCCGTCGCATCGACCGTCGCGCCGCCGATACCGTCGACCCCCACCGCGTGCTCGCCCGCGAGATCGTTGAGATGCACCGAAACCGCCGCGGGGGTATTCGCGACGACGTCGTAGGCCTCCTCGCGAATGACGTTGTGGGCGATGACCGTCCCAGTCACCGCACCGAAGCCGTACACGTTGATACCCGTCGGCCCCGGTGTCGCCGCATCCGCCGTGTCGGCATGATTCTTCGCGATGTAATTGCCGACGATGACATTGTCGTTGAGGTTCACGGGCGGGGCCTGCGACGAGGCGAAGTGGTTGTGCATCGTCACACCCGGGAGACCGTTACCAATCAGCGTGTTGTGGATGATCACGGTAACTGCTCAATAAGCCGGGGCGGCATGCAGCCCTTGGCGTTTCAATCAGTTGCAGATGCAGTCTCATGTGGGTTATAAGATTG
>JBOHZR010000358.1:0-7456 GCA_050738595.1 Steroidobacteraceae bacterium
CCGGGGACAACATCAAGATGACGGTGGAGCTGATCAGCCCGATTGCGATGGAGGAGGGGCTGCGCTTTGCGATCCGGGAGGGCGGCAAGACCGTCGGCTCGGGCGTCGTGTCGAAGGTGCTGAAGTAGCCGAAAGCGCCGCAGGCGACTTTCGGCCGATTAACGACAGGCCAGTAGCTCAATTGGCAGAGCGGCGGTCTCCAAAACCGCAGGTTGGGGGTTCGATTCCCTCCTGGCCTGCCATCGATCGACAGTGAACGATATACAGAAAGCTCAAACGTTCGGCACCGCGGATCAGCTGAAGCTCGGCGTCGCCATCGTGCTCCTGATCGGCGGCATCGCGGCGTACTATGTCCTCGGCGACACCGAGTCGGCGTGGCTGCGCTGGCTCGCCGTCGGGCTCGGCTTCGTGCTCGCGGGCGCCGTGCTCGTCCCGTCGAAGTACGGAGCGGACTTCAAGCAGTTCGTCATCGACTCGCGCGTCGAGATGCGCAAGGTCGTCTGGCCGACCCGCAAGGAGACCGGCATGACGACTCTCGTCGTGTTCGGATTCACCGTGCTCGCCGGCGTTTTCTTCTGGGTCTTGGACCTCGTGCTCGCGTGGGCCATGCGTCACATCACCGGGCAGGGGGGGTAGCGAGCGATGGCATTGCGTTGGTACGTCGTGCACGCTTACTCGAATTTCGAGCATCGGGTGGCCGAAGCGCTCAAGGAGCGCATCAAGCGGCAGGGGATCGAAGGCCGGTTCGGGGAGATCCTGGTGCCGACCGAGGAGGTCGTCGAGATGCGCGACGGCCAGAAGAGAAAGAGCGAGCGCAAGTTCTATCCGGGTTACGTGCTCGTGCAGATGGAGATGGACGAGGAGACCTGGCATCTCGTGCGCGATGTGCCGAAGGTCCTCGGATTCATCGGGGGCACCTCGGACCGTCCGGCGGCCATCACCGACCGCGAGGCGATGCAGATCCTGCGCCGGGTCGAGGAGGGCGTCGACAAGCCGCGGCCGAAGGTGCTGTTCGAGCCGGGCGAGGTGGTCCGCGTCGTCGAGGGGCCCTTCAACGATTTCAACGGCGTCGTCGAGAGCGTCAACTACGAGAAGAACCGGCTGCAAGTCGCCGTACAGATTCTCGGACGCTCCACGCCGGTCGAGTTGGACTTTTCACAGGTAGAAAAGGCTTAGCGGCGCACAGTTCGGGGAGCCTTTACGGGCGTTGGTACCCGAGGAGTAGTGAGAGATGGCGAAGAAAGTTCAAGGCTACGTGAAGCTGCAGGTGCCTGCGGGCGCTGCGAATCCCTCCCCGCCCATCGGGCCGGCGCTCGGCCAGCAGGGCGTGAACATCATGGAGTTCTGCAAGCAGTTCAACGCACAGACGCAGAAGCTCGAGAAGGGCCTGCCGATTCCCGTGGTCATCACGGTGTATTCGGACCGCAGCTTCACCTTCATCATGAAGACGCCGCCCGCCTCGGTGCTGATCCGCAAGGCGATCGGCATCGAGAAGGGCAGCGGGACGCCGAACACCAACAAGGTCGGCAAGATCACGCGCAAGCAGCTCGAGGAGATCGCGCGCACGAAGCAGCCGGACCTGACGGCCGCCGATCTCGACGCGGCCGTGCGCACGATCGCGGGCAGCGCGCGCAGCATGGGCGTCGAAGTGGAGGGGGCGTAGCCATGGCTCAGGTGGCAAAGCGCATGCAGGCGTGGAAGGCGCGCCTCGAGCCCGGCAAGCACTATCCGCTCGAGGACGCGCTCAAGCTCGTCAAGGAGTTCGCGAAAGCGAAATTCGACGAGTCGGTCGATGCGGCGGTGAACCTCGGCATCGATGCGAGCAAGTCGGACCAGCAGGTGCGCGGCTCGACGATCATGCCGCACGGCATCGGCAAGGCGGTGCGCGTCGCTGTGTTCACCACGGGCAAGAACCAGGACGCCGCGCGCGCGGCGGGCGCCGACATCGTGGGGCTCGAGGATCTCGCGGCGCAGGTGAAGGCGGGCGAGATCAACTTCGACGTGGTGGTCGCGAGTCCCGACGCGATGCGGATCGTCGGCCAGCTCGGCCAGATTCTCGGCCCCCGCGGCCTCATGCCGAATCCGAAGGTGGGGACTGTCACGCCTGACGTGGCCGGGGCCGTGAAGAACGCGAAGGCGGGGCAGGTCCGCTACCGCGTGGACAAGGCTGGCATCGTTCATTGCACGATCGGCAAGGCGAGCTTCGAGGTGACCGCGCTCAAGGACAACCTGATGGCCCTGGTCGGGGATCTGCAGAAGGCGAAGCCCGCCGCCGCCAAGGGCCAGTATTTGAAGCGCCTCTGCCTCTCCTCGACGATGGGGCCGGGCATCACGATCGATACGTCGAGCCTGGGCGCGTAGGGACCGATTTTGCGGGCGCAAGCCCATGACGAGTTTGATCCGGTCCGGCTCGTGAGGGCTGGCATCAAAGACCGCAGGCGAGGCACCGAGCCTCTTAATGGCCGCCTGCGCAGATGACCGAGGAGTAAATCGTGCCTCTGAAGCTGCAAGACAAGAAAGCGCTCGTTGCCGAGATGGCCGAGGTGGCTCAAAAAGCCCAATCGGTCGTCGCCGCGGAGTACCGCGGGCTCACGGTTGCGCAGATGACCGAGCTGCGTGCGAAGGCGCGCTCCGCGGGCGTGTACATGCGTGTGGTGAAGAACACGCTGGCACGCCGGGCGCTCGCCGGCACCTCGTTCGAGCCCGTCGGGCCCGCTCTGAAAGGGCCCCTCGTGCTCGCCTTCTCGCGGGACGAGCCAGGCGCGGCCGCGCGCGTGGTGAAGGACTTCGGCAAGGCGAACGGGAAGCTCGTCGCGACCCTCATCTCGCTCGGCGCCCAGGTGCTGCCGGGCAAGGAGATCGACAAGGTCGCGAGCCTGCCGACTCGGGAGCAGGCGCTTGCCATCCTGCTCGGGGTGCTCAAGGCCCCGATCGAGAAGCTCGTGCGCACGCTCGCGGAGCCGCAGGCGAAGCTCGCCCGCACGCTCGCGGCCGTTCGCGCGCAGAAGCAGGCCGCCGGCGCGGGCTGAGTCCCAGGCGCTACCGGACAGGCGCTACCGTACAGATCGTCAACACTGACTTGATATTGGATTGAGGAGACCCCAAATGGCCGTTTCGAAAGATGAGATCCTCGGCGCTATCTCGAAGATGAGCGTCATGGAGGTGGTCGAGCTGATCTCCGACATGGAGAAGAAATTCGGCGTCACCGCCGCCGCCCCCGTGGCGATCGCTGCTGCGCCGGGCGCTGCCGCCGCGGGCGCCGCTGCCGCCCCTGTGGAGGAGCAGACTGAATTCACGGTCACGCTGAAAGAGTATCCGGCGGACAAGAAGGTGACCGTCATCAAGGTCATTCGCGAGATCACGGGCCTCGGGCTCAAGGAGGCGAAGGACCTCGTGGAAGGCGTGCCTTCCACGGTGAAGGAGGCAGTGTCGAAGGCCGACTCCGACGCGATCAAGAAGAAGCTCGAGGACTCGGGCGCGAAGGTGGAGATCAAGTAGGACTCCGTGGCCTTCGGCCCGCTTGACATGGACGGGCCCACAGCCCCCGGCGGCTGCGGGTCGTACTACAGACAGCGCGTGATGGGGTAGAATGGGGCATCCCCCAATTCACCCCATCAACCGCGACGCGTGCCCGATGCGCGGCGACCTGGAAGCGAACGCCTTCCGGGACGCCGGGGTGTCGGCCGCACTTTTTTCGTTGAGGTGACCCGATGGCCTATTCCTTCACCGAGAAGAAGCGCATACGGAAGAACTTCGGCAAGCAGCCGAGCATTCTGGAAGTGCCCTATCTGCTCGCGATCCAGCTCGACTCCTACCGCACGTTCCTGCAGGCCGCGGTGCCCGAGGACAGCCGGGCGAGCGTCGGGCTGCATGCCGCGTTCCGATCGGTGTTTCCGATCTCGAGCTACTCGGGCAATGCCTCGCTCGAGTACGTGAGCTACCGGCTCGGCGAGCCGGTATTCGATGTGAAGGAGTGCCAGCTGCGCGGCCTCACCTTCGCCGCGCCGCTGCGCGTGAAGGTGCGGCTGATCGTCCTCGACAAGGAGGCGGCAGGCGCGAAGAAGCCCGTGAAGGACGTGCGCGAGCAGGAGGTCTATCTCGGTGAGCTGCCGCTCATGACCGAGAACGGCACGTTCATCGTGAACGGCACGGAGCGGGTCATCGTCTCCCAGCTGCACAGAAGCCCGGGCGTGTTCTTCGATCACGACCGCGGCAAGACCCACTCCTCGGGGAAGCTCCTGTTCTCCGCGCGCATCATCCCCTACCGCGGGTCCTGGCTCGACTTCGAGTTCGACCCGAAGGACTGCGTGTTCGCGCGCATCGACCGGCGGCGCAAGCTCCCGGTGACGATCATCCTGCGCGCGCTCGGGATGGGCGAGGAGGAGATCCTCGCGACCTTCTTCGACACCAACTCCTTCTTTCTCGGCCGCGAGGAGATCGCGCTGCATCTCGTGCCGCAGCGCCTGCGCGGGGAGACGGCGACGTTCGAGATCCGCATCGGCGAGAAGGTCATCGTCGAGGAGGGCCGGTGCATCACCGCGCGCCATGTCCGCCAGCTGGAGGACGCGGGCGTCACGCGTCTGCGCGTGCCGCGCGAGTACGTCTACGGCAAGATCCTCGCCCACGACGTGGTGAACACCGAGACGGGCGAGATCCTCGCCAAGGCGAACGAGGTTCTGACGGCGACGAGCGTCGAGAAGCTGATCGAGGCGGGCATCGCCGAGGTCAAGACCCTCTACGTGAACGACCTCGACCGCGGCCCGTACATCTCGGACACGCTGCGCATCGATCCGACCAAGACCCGGCTCGAGGCGCTCGTCGAGATCTACCGCATGATGCGCCCGGGGGAGCCCCCGACGAAGGATGCCGCCGAGAACCTCTTCAACAATCTTTTCTTCAATCCCGAGCGGTACGACCTCTCGGGTGTCGGCCGCATGAAGTTCAACCGCCGCGTGCACCGCGAGCCGGGTGTGGGCTCGGGCGTGATCTCGAAGAACGACATCATCGACGTCCTCAAGGTGCTGATCGACATCCGCAACGGCAACGGGACCGTCGATGACATCGATCACCTCGGGAACCGCCGCGTGAGAAGCGTCGGGGAGATGGCGGAGAACGCCTTCCGGGTGGGGCTCGTGCGCGTCGAGCGCGCGGTGAAGGAGCGCCTGACGATCGCCGAGACCGAGCCGCTGATGCCGCAGGAGATGATCAATGCGAAGCCCGTCGCGGCGGCGGTGAAGGAGTTCTTCGGCTCCTCGCAGCTCTCGCAGTTCATGGATCAGAACAACCCGCTCTCCGAGGTGACGCACAAGCGGCGAGTCTCGGCGCTCGGGCCGGGCGGCCTCACGCGCGAGCGCGCCGGGTTCGAGGTGCGCGACGTGCACCCGACCAACTACGGGCGCGTCTGCCCGATCGAGACCCCGGAAGGTCCGAACATCGGCCTCATCAACTCCCTCGCGGTCTATGCGCGCACGAACGAGTACGGCTTCCTCGAGACCCCGTACCGCCGCGTCGAGGACGGGCGGATCACGGAGAGGATCGAGTACCTCTCGGCGATCGAGGAGGGCGAGTTCGCGATCGCGCAGGCGAATGCGCGCCTGGGCAAGAGTGGGGAGCTCGCTGACGAGCTCGTCTCGTGCCGGTTCCAGAATGAGTTCACGCTGATGCCGCGCGAGCGCATCAACTATATGGACGTGAGTCCCAAGCAGATCGTCTCGGTCGCCGCCTCGCTCATTCCGTTCCTCGAGCACGACGATGCGAACCGCGCGCTCATGGGCTCGAACATGCAGCGCCAGGCGGTCCCGACGCTGCGTTCGGAGACCCCGCTCGTCGGCACGGGCATGGAGCGCCCGGTCGCGATCGACTCGGGCGTCACGGTCGTCGCCAAGCGCGGCGGGGCCGTCGACTCCGTCGATGCTTCGCGCATCGTCGTGCGGGTGAACGACGAGGAGACGACGGCCGGGGAGCCGGGCGTCGACATCTACAACCTCACCAAGTACACCCGCTCGAACCAGAACACGTGCATCAATCAGCGTCCGCTCGTGCACGCCGGCGACCGCATTGCCCGCGGCGATGTGCTCGCGGACGGGCCGTCGACGCATCTCGGGGAGCTCGCGCTCGGACAGAATCTTCTCGTCGCATTCATGCCCTGGAACGGCTACAACTTCGAGGACTCGATCCTGATCTCCGAGCGGGTGGTGCAGGAGGACCGGTTCACCACGATCCACATCGAGGAGCTCACCTGCGTCGCACGCGACACGAAGCTCGGCCCCGAGGAGATCACTGCCGACATTCCGAACGTCGGCGACGCGGCGCTCGCGAAGCTCGATGAGGCGGGCATCGCCTTCATCGGCGCGGAAGTGCGCGCAGGCGACATCCTGGTCGGCAAGGTGACGCCCAAGGGCGAGACCCAGCTCACCCCGGAGGAGAAACTGCTGCGCGCGATCTTCGGGGAGAAGGCCTCGGACGTGAAGGACACGAGCTTGCGCGTGCCCCCGGGCATGGACGGCACGGTGATCGACGTACGCGTGTTCACGCGCGATGGCGTCGACAAGGACTCCCGCGCGCTCGCCATCGAGAAGGCCGAGATCGAGCGCGTCCGCAAGGATTTCGCCGACCAGCAGCGCATCCTCGAGGACGATCTCTTCCACCGCGTCCGCGACATGCTCGTCGGCAAGAACGCGGCGGGCGGCCCGCGCAAGTTGAAGGCGGGCGCGCCGGTCACGGCGCAGTACCTCGAGGAGCTCCCGCGCGAGGAATGGTTCGAGATCCGCCTCGAGGACGAGGAGGCGAATGGCCAGCTCGAGCAGACCTCCGAGCGCCTGAAGGCGCAGCGCACCCAGTTCGAGCAGCGCCTCGAGTTGAAGCGCGGCAAGATCACCGCGGGGGACGACCTCGCCCCGGGCGTGCTGAAGATGGTGAAGGTCTACCTCGCCGTGAAGCGCCGGGTGCAGCCCGGCGACAAGATGGCGGGGCGCCACGGCAACAAGGGCGTCATCTCGACCATCGTTCCGGTCGAGGACATGCCGTACCTCGCGGACGGCACCCCGGTCGACATCGTCCTCAACCCGCTCGGCGTGCCCTCGCGCATGAACGTGGGGCAGGTGCTCGAGACGCATCTAGGGTGGGCGGCGAGGGGCGTGGGCCTGAAGATCGGCCGCATGCTCGAGCAGCAGGCGGCGCTCGGGGAGCTGCGCTCGTTCGTCAAGCAGGTCTACGACGACACCGGCGGCCAGAAGGAGGACATCGACTCGCTCACCGACCAGGAGCTCGTCGAGCTCTCCCGCAATCTCTCGAACGGCGTGCCGATGGCGACGCCGGTGTTCGACGGGGCGAGCGAGACGGAGATCAAGCGCCTGCTCGCGCTCGCGGACCTGCCGACGAGCGGTCAGACGCACCTCTACGACGGCCGCACGGGCGAGCGCTTCGAGCGCGCGATCACGGTCGGCTACATGTACAT
>JBOHZR010000359.1:0-2108 GCA_050738595.1 Steroidobacteraceae bacterium
AAGTACGGACCGGTGAAGACCGATCACGTCCTGTTCATCGCCTCCGGGGCCTTCCATCTCTCGAAGCCGTCGGACCTGATTCCGGAGCTGCAGGGACGGCTTCCGATCCGCGTCGAGCTCGATCCACTCGAGGTCGAGGATTTCGTCCGCATTCTCACCGAGCCAGACGCCTCGCTCACCGCACAGTACAAGGCGCTGCTCGCGACGGAGAGCGTGCGGGTCGAGTTCTCGCCGGACGGCGTGCGCCGCATCGCGGAGATCGCCTTCCACGTCAACGAGCGCACGGAGAACATCGGGGCGCGCCGCCTGCACACGGTCATAGAGCGGCTGCTCGAGTCGGTCTCGTACGATGCCACCGAGCAGAGCGGAGCCGAGATCACGATCGACGCGAAGTACGTCGAAGACCACCTCGGCAATCTCGTCAAGGACGAGGACTTGAGCCGCTACATACTCTGAGAGCCGAAGACCTCGATCCGGCGCGCCTGCAGCGCGCGGTGTACGAGGATGAAGAGATAGTAGGTCGCGAGGAACCAGATCACCCGCAGAATGGTGGAATCCCCGCCCGCGCCCGGCCAGATGGAGCGGCCGATCGGCGGCGCGGCGAACCACCCGGCAGCGAGCATCGCGAGGACGGCGGCGAAGTACCAGCGGCCCGCGCCGGCCAGGCGCAGCGCGCCGTGCCCGCGGCGCACGTAGTGCATGCGCGTCCGCAGCCACACCATGCCGACGATGAAAACGGCGGTGATGATCGAGGTGAGGTCTTGAAGCCTCACTCGGCGCTCTCGCCGACTGCGAGCGCCGCGAGCTCCTCGTCCGAGAAGCACGTCTGCCAGAGCACGCATCGCGCGCGATGAATCATCGCGGCCGGCACCAGGATGCGGCACTGGCGCGCGGCGCCGAGCAGCTCGCTGTCGGTGGCGAGGCGCGCCGGCACACCTTCGGAGGCAAACAGGCCCACGAGCGCCTCCGCGGAGAGCGTGTCGGAGACCACCGCTGCGACTTCCCAGTGTTTGTCGGTCATCGTTCGGATTCGTCGGTGTGCGGACTAGCCTCCCCGATCGTCCGGCGGGAATCAAGGCGCGGAGCGGGCGCGCTCGCACGTGCCGCGGCGTCCGCGACCGGCCCCGGCGCCGCGGCGGGCCGCTCCATCCGTCGCAGCGATCCGTAGCGGCGTGCGTAGATCTTCGTGAACTCTGCGCCGTACAGAAAGATCTGCGCCGAGTAATAGACCCACACGAGCACGACGAGCAGCGATCCGGCCGCCCCGTACATCGAGCTCGAGGCGCGGCTGCCGAGATACACCCCGATCAGGTGCTTGCCGACGTTGAACAGCAGGGCGGTGACGACGGCGCCGACGATCACATCGCGCCACGCGAGCGGCACTGCCGGCAGTACCTTGTAGATGGTCGCGAAGAGCACGGTCACGAGCCCGAAGGACAGCAGGAAGTTGAAGGTCTGCAGCGCGATGTCGGTCGCGCCGCTCACTCCCATGGCATGCGAGACGCCCGCGAGCAGCGCAGACAGCACGAGCGAGAGGATGAGCAGCAGGCCGAGCGCCAGAATGACGCCGATCGCGAGAAGCCGTGTGCGCGCGAACTCGAGCACGTAGTGGCCGAAGCGGAAAGTCCTGCCGGTCTCGGTATTCCAGATCTGATCGAGTCCGTCCTTGAGCTCGGCGAGGGCGCTCGTCGCGCCCACGACGATCGTGACGGCGCCGAGAATCGCGGGCCACGTGCCGCGCCCCGGGCGCCCGGCGCTCGCGATCATCGTCTGCACGACCCGCGCGCCGTCGGACCCGAGCAGGCTCTTCGCCTGCTCGAAGATCTGGCCGCGCGCGGCCGCCTCGCCGAAGATCAGGCCGGCGACGGCCGTTGCGATGATGAGGATCGGGGCGAGCGAGAAGGCCATGTAATAGGCGAGCGCCGCGCCCTTGCGCGAGGCGCGGTCCTCGCTCCAGGCATAGGCACTGTCGCGGAAAAGGGCCCAGATCGCCCGCGGTTCGCGCCACAGACGCGACGCTTTCAGTTCCTCATCCATGGCGAGCCGCGAGCGCCTTCGCGAGGCGCGGCGCAGCGCGCTGCGCGCCGCGCCCCGGGCGGGAGCAGATG
>JBOHZR010000360.1:0-1931 GCA_050738595.1 Steroidobacteraceae bacterium
GCCGGGGCCGGGGCCGGGGCCGGGGCGCCATCCTCGCTCCGCTCCGCGCTCACTGTGCCTGCGTCCCAGGCTGGCGCTTGCGCGCATACGCGGCGGCCGCTTCCCGCACCCAGCGTCCCTCTTCCTCCGCGCGCCGGCGGGTCTCGAGGCGCTCGCGATTGCAGGGACCGTCCCCACTCAGCACCCGCTGGAACTCGCTCCAGTCGATCGCACCGCAGCGGTAGTGGCCGCTCGGCGCGTCCCAGCGCAGCTCGGGATCGGGGATCTCGAGCTCCAGATAATCGGCTTGAGGAACGGTCACGTCGATGAAGTGCTGGCGCAGCTCATCGTTGCTGAAGCGCTTGATCTTCCAGCGCATCGACTGGGCCGTGTGGGGCGAATCGGCATCGCTCGGCCCGAACATCATGAGCGACGGCCACCACCAGCGCTCGAGCGCCTCCTGCGCCATCCGCCGCTGCTGCCGCGTGCCACGAGCGAGTGCGAGCATGATGTCGAAGCCCTGCCTCTGGTGGAAGCTCTCCTCCTTGCAGATGCGGGCCATGGCCCGCGCGTACGGCCCGTACGAGCAGCGGCAGAGCGGGATCTGATTGATGATCGCCGCTCCATCGACGAGCCACCCGATCGTACCCACGTCGGCCCAGGTCGGCGTCGGATAGTTGAAGATGCTCGAGTACTTCGCCGCGCCGCTCAGCAGCTGCGCGACGAGCTCATCACGCGAGACCCCGAGTGTCTCGGCGGCCCCATACAGGTACATGCCGTGGCCGCCTTCGTCCTCGACCTTGGCGATGAGCACGCTCTTGCGCTCGAGAGTCGGCGCGCGCGTAATCCAGTTGCCCTCGGGCAGCATGCCCACGATCTCCGAATGTGCGTGCTGGGAGATCTGACGGATGAGGGTCCGGCGGTAAGTCTCGGGCATCCAATCCTTCGGCTCGATGCGCTCGTCCGCATCGATGCGCGCCTGGAACCGGACCTCGAGCTCGGCGAGCTCGGTGGCCGCCGGCTCGCGGGCGGCGCGCGGCCCATTCGGCTCGAGCGAATCCAGCCCCTGCGTGTACACGGATGGCTCCCGCTTGAGGAGGACACTGTCGCACAGAAGCCGCGGGAGCGCACCCTCGGCTAGGGTGTGTCATCCGCGATCGTCTCGCGAGGAGGGCCCACCGTGAGCCCGCGATGGGTCGAGCGCCGTCAGGCCGGCTCGCCGGGCCTCGAGGAGCCGGCGAGCCAGGCGCGGCCTTCCGTGTAGAGTCTCTGCACTTCCGGTCCGGTGAGGCCTGGAAGTCCGGAGCCCTTCACCGGATAGCCGATCTTGCTCTGCAGGTATGCAAGATGGCGGTAGCCCTCCGGGAAGCTCGCGAGCAGCGCCGGATCGAGCCGCAGGACCGCGCCGGGGACGACCGGATCGATCGGGTCCTTCTCGTAGATCGGCTGGCGCCGCACCATGCCCCAGCGGCCCGCGCGGCGCTCGAGAAAATCATAGAACCGGCCCGTGCACACCACGTCGCAGAGGATCCCCTCGACCGGTGCGCGCTGGCTGATCGTCATCTTCGTCTGTGCGATGGCTCGCTCGTCCACGATGTCGCAGGTGAAGCCGCCGTGGAAATGCAGGATGCTCACGCCACGCTCGAAGCCCGCGCGCCGCGCGCGCACGAACTCGCTTGCCGGAGCCTGCAGCCACGTCGCGGTCATCCAGCCGTCCTCGTGCCAAAGCGCCGCGAAGCGATCCCAGTCGCCGCTGTCACTGTAGATCGCCCACTGGTCGATGAGCTCGTGGATCGCCTGCTTCTGCACGTCGATGTCGCCCGACATTGAGCTACCCTCTGCGGCTCGATGATCATCCGGCACCGCGCGAGAGTTTCGGCCTGGATCGCCGTTTCGGCAATGCCGCTCGCAGCGGCTGCCACGGCAGCGGTCGCCACGGCAGCGGTCGCCAC
>JBOHZR010000361.1:0-2076 GCA_050738595.1 Steroidobacteraceae bacterium
CCTACGGCGTGATCCACTACCAGGAGCAGGTCATGCAGATCGCGCAGGTGCTGGCCGGCTACACGCTCGGCGGCGCCGATCTGCTGCGCCGGGCGATGGGCAAGAAGAAGCCCGAGGAGATGGCGAAACAGCGCTCCGTGTTCGTGGAGGGCGCGGTCGCGCGGGGCGTCGAGCGGGAGCGCGCCGCGCACATCTTCGATCTGATGGAGAAATTCGCGGGCTACGGATTCAATAAATCGCACTCGGCCGCGTACGCGCTGCTCTCCTATCAGACCGCCTATTTGAAAGCGCACCATCCGGCCGCGTTCATGGCCGCGGTGCTCTCGGCGGACATGGACCACACCGACAAGGTGGTAGGTCTCATCGAGGAGTGCAAGCAGCTCGCGCTCGAGGTGGGGCCGCCGGAGGTGAACACTTCCGCGTACGAATTCACTGTCGCGGGCGAGCGGACGATCCTCTACGGGCTCGGCGCGATCAAGGGCGTCGGGCTCGGCGCTGTGCAGGGGCTGATCGCCGAGCGCGACGCGCGCGGCGCGTTCCGCTCGTTGACCGATCTGTGCCGCCGCATGGACCTCACGAAGCTCAACCGCCGGGTGCTCGAGGCGCTCATCCGCTCGGGAAGCCTCGATGGGCTCGGGCTCAATCGCGCGACATTGATGAACGGCCTCACGGCCGCCATGCAGCTCGGCGAGCAAAGCTCCAAGGCGGTCGAGACCGGACAGGACGATCTGTTTGGGCTCGCCGCCTCGGAGCAGTCGCGAGCCGCCGCCGGCGAGGTCGAGCGCAGTCACCCTGACGGGGATTGGATCGCGCCTGTTGCGGACTGGAGCGAGCCGCTGCGGCTCGCCGGGGAGCGCGAGACGCTCGGCCTGTATCTGACGGGCCATCCGATCGATGGCTTCGAGGCCGATCTGCAGCGGTTCGTCTCAGCGCGGATCGCCGACCTCGTGAGCGAGAAGCCGCCGACACCGGAGGCCGGGCGCGGCTTCAGCCCGGGCAGGCCCGCGATCATCGCCGGGCTCATCGATGAGGTGCGCAAGCGCGGCCCGCGCATGAGCCTCGTGCTCGACGACCGTTCGGGGCGCATCGAGGTGACGCTCTTCGAGGAGATCTATCAGCAGCACCGTGATCTCATCGCAAAGGATGTGCTGGTGCGCGTCGAGGGGAAGTTGCGCTTCGATGAGTTCAGCGACAGCTGGCGCCTGCAGGCGCAACGCATCACGGACCTGCACGCCGCGCGTGAGCGCGATGCGCGGCGCCTCATCCTGCGCTGGCCCGCTGAGGGGGAGCCGGGAGCGCTGATCGCGCGTTTCGCAACGCTGCTCGAGCCTTGGCGCAATGGCCCGTGCGCCGTCACGATCGAGTACCGTGCCGCGGGAGCGGGCTGTGCGCTCACTCTCGGCGCGCAGTGGAACGTGCGGGCCGCGCGCGAGCTGATCGAGCACCTCGAAGGCTTCGCCGGGCGCGGCGGCGTCAGGCTCCTCTACGCAGCGCCGACCACCGCTCCATCGTTCGGAACGGGGTGAAAGGGCCCCGTACGGCGCGGGCCGGTGTCCGCCTTGCCCAAGGCGAAAGGGGCCGACGTCGCCGCGATGCGCCTCGGCGTCAACAGGCCCTAGACGGGCGGCGCGGCCGCCCGTAACCTGCCGCGGTCCGGATTGAGGGGATACGACCCGTCACATGGCCGTTGCGTTTCTCGATTTTGAACAGCCGATTGCCGAGCTCGAAGCGAAAATCGAGGAGCTCAAGCACGTCGGGTCGGACTCCGAGGTCAATATCAGCGATGAGATCGCGCGACTGCAGGCGAAGAGCCGGCAGCTCACGACGAGCATCTTCGCGAGCCTCACGCCATGGCAGATCACGCAGCTCGCGCGGCATCCCCAGCGGCCCTACACCCTCGATTACACCACCACGCTGTGCAGGTAGTTTCACGAGCTGCACGGCGATCGCATGTTCGGCGACGACCTCGCGATCGTCGGCGGCCTCGCGCGGCTCGAGGAGCGCGCGATCATCATCATCGGGCATCAGAAGGGCCGGGACACGAAGGAGCGCGTGCGCCGCAACTACGGCATGCCG
>JBOHZR010000362.1:0-13778 GCA_050738595.1 Steroidobacteraceae bacterium
TCCGCCATGCCTTGATACTCCGGAATCGGACTCGTCGCATCGGCCCAGTTGCCGATGTTGCCGATCTGGTACTTGCCCGGCATGAGCTGGCGGATGTCCTTGAAGTAACGCTGGTACCCCTGCCGCAGCGCTGTGCCGGAAACCGCACTCGTGGCCGACTCGGCCGTCCCGCTGCAGGTCCAATCGCCAGCCGCATAAGGCTGCCAGACGACATTGTCCATGAAGAATCCGTCGATGCTCGGGGCTGCTCCGAGGTCGTAGTTCTGGTAGAAGAAGTTAGTCATCCAATCGACCGCGTCATCACCGCCCGAATCCTTCTTCGTGTTGGGCGAATTGTTGATGATGTAGTAGCCCGTTCCGTACGAGGAGGAGACGCGCGTGCCGCCGCCGCAGCCCTGCGTGTAAAGCCACCAATCCATCTGGTCGAGCTTCTGCTCGTAGCTCGCGAACACCCCCCCCGACTCGTCCCGCTCGTTCTCATTGACGTACACGAACACCATCGTGTTCGGATTGTGCGATTTGATCGCCTTGACGACCTGGTCCATCGTCATGCCGCCCGGCTTGAATCCGGGCCACATGCTCACGATCGAGAACGACAGCTTCGCGAGATTCGCCTCGTAGGTCGCATCGTTGTAGTCCTGTGGCGCGCCGATGTTGATACCGGCGAGCCGGGGAAATGGAGGCGGCGTAAAGGCCGAGGCGGTTCCCGCTGCGACCGTCGCGGCAATTGCGCTGAGTGCGATGAGCGATTTGCGGATCATGAGTCCCCCCAAGCGTAATGAATGGCTGCCCCTCGAGGGGCTATCTCGATCTGACGCTCGATTTCGGCGCAGTGCGATGCGCCTCGAGCGCGATTCCGCGGCAAGCCGGCAAGCGGGCGGCTCATCGTCGGTCACGCGCCGCAATTGAAACCGAGACCGCCGCGGCGTGACCGTGAACACAATCACACTCGCCGGGCGGCAGTGGCGCGCCGGGCGCAATTATTCGCAGCCCATTGGTGCACTCGTCAAGCCTCTGCTGACGATGCGTCTGCAATCGCCGACGCACGGCGGGCCGGGCGCTCGAGGTCGGCCTCATCTCGGGTCCGGTGTTTGCTGCCTCGCTCGCGATGCGAGAAGTATCGGTCGGCGGAGTCCGGGTCAGCAGCTTCGGCTCGCTCGCGCAGTGCGCCGAGGGAGTCCTCGAAAACGCCCGCGGCGGGCGGGGTGGCTTCGCGGTCGCGATCAACGCGGAGAAAGTCATCTCCGCCTTCCAGGATCGCACCCTCGCGGCGCTGATCGACAGGGCGACGCTGCGGTACCCCGATGGCGCGGGCGTCGTGGTTGCGATGCGTTTCAAGGGCGTGCCAACCGTGCGCGTTGCCGGCGCGGACCTGTGGCTCGAAATACTGCGCGCAGCGCGCGGCGAACGATTGCCGATCGCGCTCATCGGCAGCTCACCGCGCATCCTCGCGGCGACTCGCGCGCGGCTCGAATTCGAGTTTCCCCTCGTCGATGTTTGCCTCGCCCGCGACGGGTATGAGGGCGCACGCGATACCGCTCGACTGCTCGAGGCGCTGCACCGCACGAGGCCGCGTGTCGTCTTCGTCGCAATGGGCTCGCCGCGGCAGGAGGCCCTGATCGAGGCGCTACGGCGGCACTACGCTTCCGCGTTCTATCTCGGACTCGGAGGCTCGTTCGACGTGTATTGTGGAGCGAAGCGCCGAGCACCCCTCTGGATGCAGAATCACGGGCTCGAGTGGCTGTTCCGCTTTCTCAGCGAGCCCTCGCGCGCGTGGCGCGAGACGAAACGGCTCCGCTTTCTGATGCTGCTCGCCGCGCGCCGGCTGTGACGCGCCCGTCGCGAGCTCGCTGCGTGACGTGAGGCGTACTGCCGCGCTCAGGCCCGCCGCTTGCTCTCCTCGCCCCTCGCTATGCAGACGCCGGAACAGATCAGGGAGCACTACGAGATCGAGAAGGGGCTCGCGGACCAGCTGCGCCGCTCAGACAAGACGGACCGCGCGCTGCTTTATCCCCGGCTCTACGACGAGCTCATGCGCCGGGTCCCTCATCATCCGATGCTGCAACGCCGCAGCGACGCGCGCGAACGGGCGGCGGCGGTTGCGGTGCGAATGGGGCTCGTCGGCCGGTTTCTCCGGTCCGATACGGTCTTCCTCGAGGTCGGCGCAGGCGATTGCACCTTCACACGGGAAGTCGCCCAGCGCGTGAAGCGCTGCTATGCGATCGATGTGTCGCGGGAGCTCGTCGAGCTCGGCGGCCCATCCAACATGCAGACGATCCTCTCGGATGGCTGCTCCATCCCGGTGCCGGAAGCGTCGGTAACGCTCGCCTACAGCAACCAGCTGATGGAGCATGTCCATCCCGACGATGCGTTCGAGCAGCTGTGCAACCTCTACCGAGCGCTCGTGCCGGGCGGCCGATACGTGTGCACGACTCCGAACCGACTCAACGGTCCGCACGATGTGTCGCAGCACTTCGACACCGTTGCATCCGGATTCCACCTGAAGGAGTACACGTACACGGAGCTCGCGGCGCTCTTCCACGGAATCGGATTCCGGCGCCTCGCACCGTACGCGGAATTACGACTCCACTACGTGCGTGTCCCGCTCGCTCTACTCGTCGCATTCGAGTGGCTGCTCGAGCGGCTGCCCCGCAGCGTCAGCCGGCGGATCGCGAAGCTCCCCGTCATTCGCAAACTCCTGTTCATCAGCCTCGTCGCGACCAAGTGATCGCCGGTTGCGGGCGCGCCGCAACCCCGCCAGCCGTGCGGACCTGGGGCGCGGCCGCGGGGGTCACCGCAACCGGCCGCTCCACGGCGCGCGTTTGTACGAGGAGCGCACCGCGCAGCATCGCACCGAAGTAAATCCAAATGTACGGCCATGGACGGAAGAGATTGGCGAAAATGATGGCGACGAGCAGTGCGAGCATTCCCAATACGTACGCGACGAACATCGGCCTGTCGCGCTCGCTCGCGAGCGGTATCGCGTGGAGCGCCGCGACGATTCCGCGGCGCATGATCAGCACGAATACCCCGACGCCCACCAGTCCCAGATTGAACCAGAGGTCGAGATAGTGATTGTGTGTCGGGAGCATGTAAGGCGTCGTGGAGTAGACGTTCCAGCCGAAGCCGAACAGGAGCGAGGCCGGGGCATCCATCATCTGATCGACGATGCGCATCCACAGACCGGTTCTTCCAGAGGAGATTTCCCCCAGTGACAGACCCATCGACTGGCCGAAGAGTCGGTCGGCGAGATAGCCGCGCAGATAAGGGTCGACGGCGCTCGCGATCGCAAGAGCGATGGGAACCGCGACGACGATGATGACCGCCCAGAGCACCAACCGCTGCAGCGGCACATAGCGACGGCAGAGATATCCGCCCCACAGCAGGCCGACGAACAGGCCCGCAAAGGCGCCGCGCGAGATCGTCATGAGAAATACAGCGATCGATGCTGTGGTGCCGATCACCCATAGCAGACGCGGGAAGCCCCGAGCGCTCGTCGTCTGGGCGAAGAGGGCCGGCAGGAAGCAGGCAAGCAGCGTGCCGGTCTCGTTCGCATGTCCGAAGACACCGAAAACCCGCCCTTCCTGAACGCCGCTGTCCCCGATGTAAATGTTGAGGTGAATGATTCCGCGCACATCGAGCAGCGTGAAGACGCTCGAGATGGCCATGACGGCCGCGAGAGCCGACACGACGACCCTCACGTCCCGCTCGTCACGCAATCCCCAGAGCGCGGCGAAACAGAACAGAGCCGTATCGAAGACATTGGTCTTGAGGGTGATCAGGGCGTCGCCCAGGTGATAGCCCGGATAATGAATCACGAATGCCGCGAGGAAGAGCGTCACCGCGGCGTAACCGATCCACACCGCAAACAGCGCGTGAACGTCCAACTGCCCCATCTTCAGCTCGCCGGAGACACACGTCCGGAAGACGAGCGCCACGACGACGAGGTAGAGCATGGCGTTCTTCAGCGAGAGGCCGGTCGCGAGCGATAGGTCCATCGAGAAGATATCGCCCACTGCGAGCACGGCGATCAGCATCAGCAGCAACCAGCGCACGGGTCACACTCCTCTCACGAGCACTGTCGTAAACAGTTTCCTCACCCAGCCGAGCAGCACGAACGCCTCCGGCACCCGCAGCAGCCCGCACAAGATGAGCCCGTAGGCGGCCACATAGATCGCCGCCGAGACGGCATCCGCCAACAAGGGCGGCCCGACCGGAGCCGCCGTTCCGAGGAATGCCACCGATGCGAGAGCCGAGGCCAAGGCCACCTTGCCGACGCGGGACCAGGGAAGGAGTCTGCGCAGCGGCATGCCGTAGAGCTTGCGCGTGCACCAGCCGAGATAGCTCGCATCCACGAAGCAGCCGACCGCGTAAGCCATCATCGCTCCCACGACTCCGCGCGCGGGCACGAGCACGAACAGGAGGATGCCGCACACGAGGGCGGAGGCGACGTTGCTCGTGACGAACGGGGTCGTGCGACCGGCGGCCCGCAGCGGCGGGGCAAAGTCGAAGCACTCGCGCACGACGACGAGCATGTAGAGCTGCATGACCGCCGCGCCCTCGGCATAGCTCGACCCGAATACGGTCGTGACGAGGGGAAAGGCGTACCGCGCCACGAGCACCGCCACCGGGAAGAGCAGGATGGTGTTGACGACCGTCCCCTGCTGCCAGAGCGCGATCGAGCTCTCGCGCGTCACCCGCTGGCGGTGAACCATCTCGGGCACGACCACGGTCGAGATCGAATTGCGCATCGTGACGACGACGGGCTCCGCGAACCGTCCGATCGCATACTGCGCGAGCGCGGCGGCCCCCGCGAGCTTGACGACGGCGAGATTGCTGATGTTGCGAGAGAGCGTCCAGAAGAGCACGGCGGTGCCCTGCGGCATGCAATAGCGCAACAGATCGCGCCAGGGATGCTCGAGAGGCGGCTCGCGATCGCTCCGGTCGAGCGCAAACAGCATCCCGCCCGAGGCGACCAGCCGGACGCATTCGACCGCCACGAAGCCCCACATCATGACCCACACGTCGTGTGTCACCGCCGCGGCCGTGATCACGACCGCGAGCCGTGCGAGCAGCCTGCCGCCCGCATAGACGAATATGGCGACCGGACGCCGCTGCGCGATCCAGAAGCACTCCCAGAAATCGAGATTGGCCGAGCAGACGATGCAGGCGGCGAGCGGCCAGCGGTACGGTCCCACCAGCGCTCCGTGCGTAACGCCGTCCGCGAGGAGCAGGGCGAGCACGACCGTCGCCGTGGTCGCGCAGGTGAGCGCGGCGTTGTGCCTGACGACTCGCCAGGGGCTCTGCGGGTGCGTCGCGACGAAGTACAGGAGACTGTCGGGAATGCCGAACTGCGCGACCGTCTGCAGGATACCGACATAGAGCAGGAACTCTCGGTAGCGCCCGAAGTCCGCGACCGACAGGAGCCGCACGAGCACGAGCGGGCTCACGAGCATGAGTCCATAGTTCGCCATGCGCGTCAGCGACAGAATGACTACGCGGTTCGCGATTCCCATTCGGAGGACCTAGAGCGCGCTCGCCGGTGCGGGGATGCGCGCCGGTGCGGGGACAGTCCCCGGCGGGGCGATCTCCCAGACCTTCGTCAGACCGTCGCGGCCCACGAACACGACGTGCAGCCGCGGCGAGGTGCGGAAGAAATGCTCGAGACTCGGTCCGCGAGCATAGGCGCGCCCGTCCGTTTGCTGCTCGCCGCTCCCGATGATGTAGATCGCGCCGCGATCGCGCCGCGCGATCAGCCGCTCGAGCTCGCTCGCGGTCGTGATGAGCGGCGTGTTCGTGTAGATGTCCTCATAGCGGTCGTCATGCCGATAGACGAAATCCTTCGAGGCCGTCGCCTTGCCGATCAGCCAGTCATCGACGTGGCCGAGGTAGTACGTCTGCACGATCACGTCCTCGGCGATCACGATGTCCTTCGGTCCGAGATGCCGCGAGAGCATGAAGCGCGCGGCGCCGAGATGATCCGGATGTTCTCCGTAGCCCGAGCCGACCGCACGGGCGAAGCTCACGGGGCCCACGGCGAGAATCGCGAACAGCGCCGCGACCGCCGCCTGCACGCGGACCGCACCGCGCGGGGAGCGCTGTTCAAGCGCCGGATTCGGGCCGCTCGCGTGCGGCGTCCGCGAGCGAGCTCGACGCGCCGACTGCCATAGCCACTGCGCTGCCGCGAAGCCGCCGAGGAGCAGCGGGAATATTTGCGCGGCGGCATAGCGCGGCGGGATGTTCCATTCGAAGAGCCCGATCATGAGAAGGGGAATCCAGACCCCGAGCGCGAGGAAGAGGACGAACTCGGGAATCACCTGCCGCCGCGCGAGTCGCACGATCGCAAGAGCCACCCCGGCGGCGACCGCCAGGGCAGTGATTCGCGAGTACTCGGCAATGGCGAAGAACGGCCACACGCTCGGCCAGCCGAGGAGCAGTCCGATGCGCTCGCGAAGCGGCACGCCATCGTGCGCGAGCTCGAAGAGCTGAACGGCGAGTATGGCCGCGCAGGCGAGTGCGAGCAGGGCGAGACGCGGGATGAAGCGGGTCGCGCCGCGCGCTGCCCGCCCTGCCGCCACGAGGCCTGCGACGCCTACGATGCACGCGACGTGGTACGCATCGAGGAGCTGTGCGAGCGGCGCGAGCGCGAGGAGTGCCGCCGCCGCCGCACCGAGACCGCCCCGCGGCAGCGCGCGGGCGAGCGAGGCTCCGAGCCCTGCGAGAATGACCGCGAGGACTGCGAGCCACGCGAGCCCTGGATGGGAAATGAGCGCAGCCGCCTGCGGCCCGTGCACGACCTCAGGGGTTCCCGGCAGGGTGACGGTCTGCGGGTAACTGAGGTCGATCCAGTGGCTGATGAGAAAGAAGCTGATCGTCACGGCGATGAATGCCGTGAGTCCGGCCAGGAGCCTGCGCGCATCGGCTCTCACGAGCCCCGGATAGAAAAGAAGGAACGCGGCGAAGATCGCGAGCTGATGGAACTGGATACCGATCATGAGCACGATCGCCGCGGCGGCGAGCCACGCATCGCGTCCCGTGCGCTCCCACTGAAAGAGCAGCACGACGTACCCCGCAACGCAGGTGACCAGGAACACGTACATGCGCGCCGTCTGCGCATCCTCGATGAAGCTCGGCAGGCAGGCGACGGCGGCCGTGAAGGCGAGATTCCACGCGGTGCCGAGATAGCGCCGTCCGGCGAGGTACGCGAGCGCGATGAGCAGGATGCCGCAGAGCGCCGAAGGCAACCGGAATGACCACGCGGACCGGCCGAACGCGTGGACCGCGGCCGCCATGAAATAGAGCTGCCCGATACCGCGGACGTAGTGCATGCCGCTCGGGAACAGTGCCGTGCCGTACTGCACGAGATGCATCGTGGGCAGCGCCATGGTCTTCTCATCGCCATGCAGGCCGACCGCACCGAGGCCCCAGAATCTCAGCACCGCGCCCACGGCGAGGATCGCGAGAACCGCCGCGATCTCGAGCGCCTGCGTGCGCACGCGCGGCGGGCTCGACTCGAACGCACGCGCGAGCGGCTCGAGGCAGGCCGTGAGCCACCCGAGAACGACCGAATCGCGTGCCTGAACCGTAGGGCGCGCTGTGCGCTCAGCGAACGAACCGGGCTCCATCATTCCTCGTGCGACTCAAGCCTGGGGGGACGGCCTCGAGACCACCCGCGCGGTCGAGGCACGTCGCGATGGGCGCGCGGGAGGGTCGAGCAAGTTACGGACCTGAGGCGCGAGCTCGTGCGACGCAGGGACCTGGCGCGGCACGGCACAGCCCTTGCTAGCCAGCGGCCTTCCGGGGCAAAAGGGCCGCACCATGGCATCGAGCAGCACAACGCGATCTGCCGGGATCGGCCCGCCGTCGCGGGCGCGAGTGCAGGCGCTCGAGCTGCAGCCCTCCATCGCCGTGCTGATTCCCTGCCTCAACGAGGCCGCGGCGATCGCGAAGGTCGTCCGTGACTTTCGCACCGCCCTGCCCGAAGCGAAGATCTTCGTCTACGACAACGGCTCGGCCGACGGTACGCCCGACATCGCGCGCGAGGCGAGCGCGATCGTGCGCACCGAGTCCATGCGCGGCAAGGGCAACGTCGTGCGGCGCATGTTCGCGGACATCGAGGCGGATGTGTTCGTGCTGGTCGACGGCGACGACACGTACGATGCGTCCTCAGCCCCGGCGCTCGTGAGCGCGCTGCTCGAGGAATCCCTCGACATGGTGAACGCCGCGCGGCGTACCGAGGCGACGGACGCTTACCGGCCGGGCCACCGCCTCGGCAACCGTCTGTTGACCGGTCTCACCGCGGCGTTCTTCGGGGAGCGGCTCTCGGACCTGCTCTCGGGCTATCGAGTGTTCTCGCGCCGTTTCGTGAAGAGCTTTCCGGCGCTCGCCGCAGGGTTCGAGATCGAGACGGAGCTCTCGATCCACGCGCTCGAGCTGCGCATGCCGATCGCGGAGGTGCCCGTCGCGTACCGCGAGCGGCCCCGCGGCTCGGCGAGCAAGCTCAACACCTATCGCGACGGGTTCCGGATCCTCAAAACGATCGTCAACCTCGTCAAGCAGGAGAGGCCCCTCGCCTTCTTCTCGTTCGCGGCCGCGTGCGCCATCGTGATCTCGCTCGCGCTCGGTGTCCCCGTGGTGCTCGAGTTCATGCGCACGCATCTCGTGCCGCGGCTGCCGACAGCCCTGCTCGCCACGGCGATGGCGATCCTCGCGTTCCTGAGCCTCGGCTGCGGTCTGATCCTCGACTCGGTGAGTCGCGGACGCGCGGAGCTGAAGCGGCTCGCGTACCTGTCGGTGCCGGTCCGCTTCACGCCGGTGGGGCCAGCGGCGGCTCGATGGCGCAGTCATCCCGACGCCGACGCTCCCGCTCCCGCTCCTGCTCCCGCCCGGGCGACCAGCGCGCAAGCGTTGCGAGCGCGATGAACAGCGCGACGGCTGGCATCACCCAGCTCACGCGCGCGGCGTAGCGATTGTGGGGTCCTGAGAGCATGCCGCAGACCGCCCCATTGATGAGTACTCCTGCGAGGGTCCAGATCGCGACGGCGACGAGGCGCGGCGGCAGCCGCCGCCGCCAGGCGGGCCAGAGGAGCGCGATGAGAACGATCGCGGTGCCGAGCGCGAAAGTCGTCAACGTCACGACGGAGAACAGCGCGATCGGCATCGTTCCGCGATAGGCGGCCGTCCGGCGCATGCGCGCCAGAGGCTCGCGAGGAATGGATGCCGCGAAATCCCGCTTCAGTCCCGGGGGATAGCGGAACTCATCGAGCCCCGCCATCGTGAGCTGCAGGCCGGCATTTCGCAACGCATGGCCGATCTCGGCCCACGGCTCGTGACGCAGGACCGCCAGCACGAAGCGGGTCTGCTCCGCTGCGAGCTGGCGCCGCACGGCGGGCGAGACCGCCGAGAACACCCCGTGCGGACCCGGGTCCCACAGGAACAGGTTTGCCGCGACGGGCAGCCGATCGAGATAGGCGCAAACCGTGAAGCCGCTGCCCGGGCAGCTCGTGCGCAAATACCGATAGCCCGGACCATCGTCGATCATGCGCGCCATGAGAAACGGCGGCCGCAGCGGCGGCGCGCCGATGACGTGCTTCACGGCCGCGCCAAACAGGAGCGAAGCGGCAGCCGCGACCCCGACTGCCGCCGTCAGAATGCCGAGGCTCACCCAGCGCGGCGTGAGAGGGCGTGTGAGGAAGCGGCCCAGCAGCCCGAGGACGAGCAACACGCCGACGATCAGCACGTGGGATTCGTGGACGACGACACAGACGAAGAGCAACGCACAGGCCGCCGCAAGCTCGAGACGCCGGAGGCGATCCGCGCCGCCGAGAAGTGCGGCACAGGTGAGGACTGCGACGCCTGCGAAGACGTCAGGCTCGAGGAAACTCACGAAGAAGGGTGCCGTCGTCGCCGCGGCAAGCACTGCACCGACGGCAACCATCCGAGGAGACAGGACCGCCCCGACGGCGCGGCACACGAGGACGATCGAGAGCACCACGGCGGCCGCCTGCACCGCGATCGAAAGCCAGAAGCCGCCGATCAGATCCCCCAGGTACAGGATCGCGCCATAGTACGGCGAGCGCCCGGAGACGACGCTCTTCTCGGCGATCGAACTGCCGTGCCTTTGAGACCCCGGCGCCGCCTCCCGCCGCACCGGCGAACTCCCCGGGACGATGGCATCGGCTCCGGAGAGCGACCAGGCCGAGCGGCGATGGAAGAACGCCTGCACACCCGCATCCGCGCCGCGGATGTACGCGCTCGTGTCGCCGAAGAAGATGGGCTGGCCGTTGAAGAACGCCGGCCACATGAGCGCGACTCCGAAGGCGCAGAGCGCGGCCGCCCCGACGAGCCGACTCGAGCGGCTCATGGACCGGGGCGCCCTCTGAACACAAACAGTCGCGCGACGGCGAAATTCACGGCGAGCCCGGCGAGCGAGCCCGCGGCGACCCCGAGCACCGGGAAGCGAACGACGAGTGCGCTATGCGCGATGAGCGCGAAGTACGTACCGAGATTCACCGCCGCGCCGGCGAGCTGCGTCGCGGCGAATCGCGCCCACTCCTCCACGGGGCGGTAGCGGCTCGCGCCGAACGTATAGCGCCGATTGAGCGCCCAGGTGAAGGTGACCGCGGCGAGATATGACAGCACCCGCCCCGACCGCAGACCCAAACCGAGCGCCAGCCCGAGATACAGCACGGAGGAGTCGACGAGGAAGCCCAGTCCGCCGACCACCGAGAACGCGAGAAACTGTCGCCCATTCACGAACGGGCTGCGCTCGCTCCGGAGCGCCGCACGCGCTCCCGGTGAATATGCGGTGCGCACGAAGTCGATCCCTCCCGTCGGTGTAGCGTCTCGCCGCGTTGCGGCCCGCGCACCTAGCAAATTTCGCTCCACCGCTCGCCCCGGGGCCTGGGCGTCGCCCCCGGCGTACGGCGTCCTCGCGGGAACGGCGGTTGCTCCGTCACGCCAAAGAGCATTCAAGAATCAGGCATTCCCACCACATCGTGTATCCGCTCGAGAGTAACGGGGTCGCGAATCGCACTGGGCCGCTCGCTCAGCCCTGGAGCCGCTGGATCGGGCGCAGCGTCGCGACGCTGATCGTCCTCATGATGGTCTACGTTGCGGCGACGCTGTGGAGCGCTCGCGGAGCCCTCTCGACGGCGATTCGGTCGTTCCCACTCGAGGTTCTGCCCTCGGTCCTCGCGCTCGTGCTTCTCGGATTGTCGCTGCGCGCGCTGCGCTGGCATTACTACGTGCGGCGGCTCGCCTGGCCGGTGCCGCTCGGCCGCAGCGTGCTCGTGTTTCTCGTGAGCTTTGCGTTCACCGCGACTCCGGGCAGAGCCGGAGAAGCGATCAAGGCAGTGTTGCTGCGCTCGCGCGATCAGGTCCCGATTTCGGCGGGCGTCGGCGCGCTCCTCGTCGAGCGCCTCGGAGATTTGATCGCGGTTCTCATTCTGTCGGTCGGCAGTCTCGGGCTCATGACCGGCGCGACGCGTTATCTGCTGCCCGCGGCGATTCTGATCGCCGCCCTGACGCTCTTCGCCGGCGTCCGCCACATTCATGAGCCGCTGCTCGCGCGAGCGGCCCGCGTGAGGAGCCTGCGCGGTATCGCCCAGCGCGTCTCCAATTCGCTCACTGCCTCGCGGGAGCTCCTCAAACCGGCTCCGCTGCTCATCGGTGTCGGCATTGCCCTCATGGCCTGGAGCTGCGAGGCCGCCGCCTTCTACCGGCTCGCCCGCGACTTCGGCATCGGCATTGGCCCCTGGCAGGCCTCCTCGATTTTCGGCGCGGCGACCCTCGCCGGGGCGCTCTCGGCGCTGCCCGGTGGGCTCGGCGGGTTCGAGGTCACGATGGTGCTGCTGCTCCACCACCTGGGGTTCGCAGTGAGCGCTGCAATGCCGCCGGTCATGATCTTCCGGCTATGCACCCTGTGGTTCGGGATTCTGATCGGCGTGCTGTCGCTGCTCGCCTGGATACTGCTGGTGCGCTCGGCGGCGCCGCGCGACGCCCTGGTATCGGGGGAGATCCAATGAGCTCGAGTCCGTGGGCCGTTCCATTCACCGGTGCGAGCGTCATCCTGCCGGTCATGAACGAGACCTTCTCGCTTCGGCAGACGGTCGAGATCATTCTGCGCGACGCGAGAGCCGATGTGCGGGAGTTTCTGATCGTCGTCTGCAGCCGCACCACACCTCGAGCGCTCACGACCGTCGCGCAACTGCAGTCCGAGCTCGAGAGCCTGGTGGTGGTCCATGAGCAGCAGCTGCCCTTTCTCGGCGGAGCGCTGCGCGAAGCGTTCGACCTCGCGCGCGGCAGCCACGTCATCCTCATGGCGAGCGATCTCGAGACCGATCCGCGCCTCGTGAAGACGCTCATCGAGCACGAGAAGAGCGATCCCGGCGGCATCGTCACCGCCTCGCGCTGGATGCGCGGGGGCTCGTTCCGGGGCTACTCCGGGGTGAAGCTCATTCTCAACTGGGTCTTCCAGCGCTGCTTCTCCCTCATGTACGCCTCGAATCTGACGGACATGACCTATGCCTACCGCATCATGCCCACGCGGCTCGTTCAGGCCATCCGCTGGGAGGAACTCCGGCACCCGTTCCTTTTCGAGACGTTGATCAAGCCGCTCAAGCTCGGGGTGCGCGTGACGGAGATCCCTGCCGCCTGGAAAGCCCGCCTGGAAGGGGAATCCCAGAACACGTTTTTGCGCAACTTCGTCTACTTCCGCATCGGCCTGAAGACGCGCTTCGCAGCGCGCGCTCGCCTGCTGCGGGAAGCAGGCCCTGATCGAGCATGGCTACAGCGGATTCCCCAATGAAGCGAGTCATCGTCACGACCACGATCAACGCGCCGACCAAAGCGATCGAGCGGTTTCAGGCCCTTGAGGGGTGGGAGCTCGTGGTGATCGGCGACCGGAAGACCCCCTCCGGCTATCGATTGAGCCGCGGCACGTACGTGTCGCCCGAGGAACAGGAGCGCTACGACGGTCAGCTGTCGGAGGCGATCGGCTGGAACTGCATCCAGCGCCGTAACTTCGGACTGCTCTGGGCGTACGACAGGGGCGCCGATGTCATCGCCGTCGTCGACGACGACAACATCCCCCTGCCCGGCTGGGGCGAGAACCTCCTCATCGGCCGAGACATCGAGGTCGACTTCTACGAGACGGACCTTGCGGCCTTCGATCCCATCGGCGCGACGAATCATCGGCAGTTGTGGCACCGAGGATTCCCGCTGCAGCTCCTGGCGCGGCGAGACTACACGCGCAAGTCGAGACGCCGCATCACGGCGGACGTGCAGGCGGACTTCTGGAACGGCGATCCCGACATCGATGCGATCTGCCGCATGGAGCATGCGCCGGAGTGCAAGTTCGACGAGGCGTGCTTCCCGATGTCCGCGAATCGCCCCGCGCCGTTCAATTCGCAGAACACGTTCATCACCCGCGCCTGCCTCGAGGACTACTTCCTGTTCCCGCACATCGGCCGGATGGATGACATCTGGGCCGCCTACTACGTTCAGGCGAAGGGCTGCTCGGTCGTCTTCAATCGCGCGTCCGTCTACCAGGAGCGCAACCCCCACGACCTCGTGCGCGACATGCGCCAGGAGTACCTCGGCTACGAGAACAATCTCGCGCTCGTCGAGGACTTGTCCCGGGACCCCGGCTCGATCACCGCTTACCTGCCGGGCCGTTCGGTCTGGGCATTCGAGCTCTACAGAAGGCATTTCGAACATGGCTAAGAAAATCCTCATCACGGGCGGCGCCGGGTTCGTCGGAAGACACGTCGCGCGAC
>JBOHZR010000363.1:0-3041 GCA_050738595.1 Steroidobacteraceae bacterium
ATGTCGTTCTCGATCTGCTCCGGCGGCATCCCCGAGTAGAAGGTCGCCACCACCACCACCGGAATGCGGATCGGCGGAAACAGATCGACCGGCATGCGCACCAGGCTCGTCACGCCGACCACGCACGCGATCAGGCACAGCACCACGATCAGATGCGGATGCCGAATGGCAAATCGAGGCATCAAGGCGCTCCCGGATAACTTTGAGCGGCGTCGCGCGGGCGCTCGCGATTGCGGTACACGATCAGATACGCCGCGGGCACGATGAAGACCGTCAGAACGACCGATACGGCGAGCCCGCCGATGATGGCCTGGGCGAGGGGCGCATAGGCCTCACTGCCAGTGCCGAGCTTGGCCGCCATCGGCACGAGGCCGATCAGCGTCGCAAGAGAGGTCATGAGCACGGGCCGCAGGCGCACCTGGCAGGCGAGCGCGACGGCCTCGCGCAGCGGCCTGCCCTCCTCTCGCAGCCGGTGTGTGAAATCGACGATGAGGATGCTGTTCGATACGACGATGCCGACCATCATCACGACGCCCATCAGGGACATCACATTGAGCGTCGCGCCGGTGAGGTACAGAATGAGGAGCACCCCGGTGAGCCCGGTCGGGACGGCGAGCAGGATGAGCAGCGGGTCGATGAACGAGCGAAACTGGGCGACCAGAATCAGATACACGAGCGCGACGGAGAGCAGCAGCCCGAAGCCGAAGCTGCGAAAGGATGCCTCCATGCCCTGAACGGAGCCGCGCAGGCTGACCGTGATGCCGGGCGGCAGACTCATGCGGTGCAGGATCCCGTTGACCCCGCGCAGGACGCCGCCGAGATCCTCACCCGACGGCGCCACGTAGACGTCGAAGACCCGGCTCAGCTGGTAGTGATCCACCTCCGTCGGGGAATCGATGCGGTGGATCGTGCTGACGGCCGAGAGCCGCGTCGGCTCGCGCACCCCCGCCGCGCGCAGGGGGATAGCGCGCAGGTCCCCGAGGCTCTTCGCGTAGCTCTCCGGATACTGCACCGTGAGCATGTAGTCGTTGCCGCTCCTGGGATCGACCCAGTAGCTCGGCGCGATCATCTGGTTCGACGTGAGCGCGGTGATGAGGTTGTCGACGACCTCCTTCTCGCTCAAGCCGAGCTCACTCGCGCGGATGCGGTTGATGTCTATCTTCAGCGCCGGGAAGTCCACGTCCTGGGGGACGAGCACGTCGCTCACGCCGGGCAGCGCGCGGGCCTTGGCCGCAATGCTTGCGGCGATGCGATGCGCGACGTCGAGGTCCGAGCCGCTCACCTGGATGTCCATCGGCGCCGGCATGCCGAGATTGATGATCGCGTCGACCAGGCCTCCCGTCTGGAAATAGACATCCAGCTCGGGCAGCTCACGCCGGATCCGCTGCCGCACCCGCCGCATGTACTCGAAACTGCTCGCGCTGCGCTTCGCGGCGAGTCCGACCTGGACGAACGCCGTGTGCTGGCCGGAATTGGACGTGTACAACGAGGAGAAGCCGGGGTTCACCCCGATGTTGGCGACGACCACCTTCAGCTCCGACGGCGGGACGACCTGGTGGATGATGCGCTCGACTCCCGCGACCTCGCGCTGCGTGAGCTCGAGACGCGTGCCCGGCGGCGCCTTGATATTGATGACGAACTGGCCCGGGTCGGTGCGCGGGAAGTAGGCGACTCCGATCAGCGGGTAGAGCGCAAGGCTCAGGACGAATATCCCAGTGATCCCGAGGACAGTCGCAGCGGGCCGCAGTAGCGCCTTGCCGACTGCTCCATCGTAGGCATCGAGCATCCGCCCGAAGAGCCGGTTGAATGCGGCATTGAAGCGCGCGCCAAAGGATCGCGGCGCGCCCCCCTGCGCCGCGGGCGCTTCGTGCCCCTTGATGAGCTTCGCGCAAAACAGCGGCACCACGGTCATGGCGACGAAGTAGGAGGCGAACAGCGACAGTACGACCGCGAGGGCAAGAGCACTGAAGAGAAAGCGGCTGACGCCATAGAGGAACGTCACCGGGAAGAACACGATGGCCGTGGTGAGCGTCGCCGCGAGAACCGGCAGCGCCACCTCCCGCCCGCCCCGCTCCGCGGCGATCTCGGGGGTCTCGCCGAGCTCGATGTGGCGGAAGATGTTCTCGAGCACGACGACGGAGTTGTCGATCAGCCGCGAGAATGCGAGGGCGAGACCCCCGAGCACCATCGCATTGACGGTGTTGCCGCCGAGAGAGAGCGCGATGAAGGCCGCGAGCGCCGAGAGCGGAATCGACAGGAACACGGCGAACGTCGCCCGCACGCTGCCGAGGAAGATGAGGATCATCACTCCGGTCAGGAGCAGGCCCATCGCCCCCTCGTGAATCAGGTTGTCGATCGCACTCTTGACGAACACCGATTGATCGAAGACCACCTTGGTCACGAGCCCCTTCGGAACGTCCACCAGATGCGCGACCGCCGCCTTGATGCCCTTGACGACGGCGATGGTGTTCGCATCGCCTCCCTGTTTGAGGACCGGCAGGTACACGGAGGGCTGCCCATCCACGCGCACGATGTTGTATTGAATCTGCGAGGCATCCTCGGCCCGACCCACGTCGCCGATGAGCACCTGGGAGTCGTTGCGGGTCTTGAGCGCCACCTTGTCGATGTCGCCGACGTCGTCGATCTGGCTGTTCGCGTACAGGTTGTAATCGCGCTGGCCGATCCTCACGTCGCCCGCCGGGAGGATGAGGTTGGCCGAGTCCACCGTGCGCACGACGTCCATGACGCTCAACTGGTGCGCCTCGAGCTTCACCGGGTCCACATAGACCATGATCTGGCGGTAGCGGCCGCCAAAGGGCTGCGGTACCGAGGCGCCAGGCACGTTCGCCACCTGGTTGCGGACGTTGTACTGCCCGAGATCGCGCAGACGCGCCTCACCGAGCCCTTTGCCTTTCAGCGTGATCAGGCACACGGGCAGACTCGAGGCATCGAACTTCAGCACCACCGGGGGCAGCGTGCCCGGGGGGAGCTTGCGCAGGTCGGCCGCCGCGAGATTGGCGATCGTCGTCACCGCCGCGTTC
>JBOHZR010000364.1:0-5728 GCA_050738595.1 Steroidobacteraceae bacterium
GCGTCACCTCGATGCGCGCGGCCGCGGTGTCGGGCACGACGCCGGCGCGCAGGGCCTGCGTCCAGTACGTCTCGAAATCGCCCATGCCGTGCTCGCGCGCGCGCCTCTGCCAGTGCTGCCGCACGATGGCGAGGGCGTCCGGGCTCGTCTGCCCGGCGATCAGGGCGAGCAGCTCGTGTGCCGTGCGCCGCTCGCCACCCGGCCGCATCTGCGGCTGCTGGATCGTGACGGTACCGTCGAACGCCCGCACATCGCTCCAGGCTTCGTATTCGTGCGTGCGCGGGACGTGCCAGCGGATCGCCTCGGCGGTCTCGTCGGCGTACTCCCCGAGATAGATCGAGAAGGGCACGCGGCGCAGCGCATCCGTGAAACCGAGATCGGCGGGCGCACCGTACGCTGGATTGGCAGCGAGGATGAGGAGCGTATCGACCGCGCCTCGGGAGATCGCATCCGTCAGATCGCTGAGCGTGTGCGCGCTCTGCCGCGGCTCGACGGCGATGGGCTCGATCGCCGCGAGGCAGGTGCCGTGCGCGCCCAGCGCATGATTGAGTGCGGCAGCGAGCGCGTGCACGGCCGGGCTCTGGGAGGCGCCGGCGTGCACGAGCGCGCGCCCGTGCGCGCCGCGCAGATCGGCCGCCATCGCATCGAGCGCCTGGGCGCGCGCATGCGCGATGCTCGACCACTCCTTCGGCCCCGCGCCGAGCGCGCCGGCGAGGCGGCGCAGCGCCGCTTCAATCTCATCCGGGGACATCGCGAGCCGATGATCGGCCTTCGCCCCGGTGAGCGTCGGGGTGCTCTCGAGCGCGTACAGCCGGCTCATACGGCCCTGCACCTCCGCCGCGCGGCGGCGCGAGGCAAAGTCGCGCGCGAATTTGAGGTGTCCGGGCGCCGATGCGAGAAAATCGCTCTCGATCCCGAGGATCACGTCCGCTGCCGCGAAGTCCGGAAGCAGATCGACGGGACGGCCGTACGCGAGCTGCGCGCCGGCGCGCGCCGCGTCTCGATCGACCGCTTCCCACTCGTACCAGCGCAGCTGCGGAAGCTCGCGCGCGAGCGCCTCGATCTGCTCGGCGAGCGTCGGCGAGGTGACGGCTCCGGTCAGCAGCGCGAGCCCCCGTCCGTGCTGCGCGAGCAGGCTGCGGCGCCGCTCGATCACCGCAGTCGCGAGCGCCGGCCAGGTGCTGATCGAGCCATCGAGCGTCAGCGCGTCCGCGCGGAACGGATCGTAAAGAGCAAGCATCGTCGCCTGGCCGATGGCGCTGGTCGCGCCGAGGCTCGCGGGATGATCGGGGTTGCCCTCGACTTTGATCGGCCGACCCATCTGATGCTCGATGAGCACCCCCTCGCCGTAGCCCTGCGGCGCCGTCGCGGTTGCGTAGTATCGCGGGCGACCGGGGACGATGCCGACGGGCTGCTCGACATAGGGCTGGCGATCGCGCGGCTCCACTTCGGGTCCGCAGCCCGCAAGCCCCATGAGCGCCATCGAAGCCGCCGTGAGCTCGAGAAAACGGCGCCGATCAAACGAGCTGTCCGCGAGGGCCGCATAGACCGGGAGCTGACTGCGCGCGCGCTCGAGGATCTCCGGCGGCGTGACCCGGCGCCCTGAATCATCGCTCATCGATGGCACACGGAGCAGTCGGTGAGGGTCTTTGGATGAATGCGGTAGAGCGTTATGAGCTCCTTTGCCGAGGGAGTCGATGCCGTTCGGCGCCAGTGCGGGTCGAAAACGGCGTCGAGCGGGCGCAGGTGCGCCGCCGGATTGCGATGACAATCGAGGCACCAGCTCATGTAGAGCGTGGTCGCTTTGCGCGTGAGTGCCATGTCGCCGATTGGACCGTGGCATTCGGTGCAGCCCACGCCTTTGGCGACGTGGATGCTGTGATCGAAGAAGACATAGTCGGGCAGCGTGTACACGCTCGCCCAGGCGAGGGGCGTGCGCTCGGCGAGGCTCGCGCGTACCGGCTCGAGGATCGCGGCGTTCCTCCACACCTGCGAGTGACAGGTCATGCAGGTCTCGGTTGCCGGCATGCCCGCGTTGCTCGCGAACTCGACCGAATCGTGGCAGTAGCGACAGTCGATGCCGAGCCCGCTCACGTGGTGCTTGTGGCTGAAGGGCACGGGCTGGGGCGGGGTGAAGCTCACTTGGTCGTTGTAGTTCATGAGCGGAACGCCCCAGACGAGCACGAGGAACAACAGCCCTCCGAGCACGAGGAGCGCGAGGCCGATTTGCATGAACAGGTTCGCCCTGCGCGTGAAGATCGCCGCCATGCCGCCCGTCCGGTCAGACCGGGAGCGAAACGCGCAGCGTGCGGCAGGGTTCCAACGGGCGTTATGTCGAAGGCGCGCGCAGCGCCTGCCGGCCCGTTGTGATGCGGGTCGCGCGGCCTCCCGCCTCGAGCGCCCGGTCGCGGCGCTCCTCTGGCGCGCTGGGATGTGGTTCCATCAAATCCCTCCGGGCTGTCGTAATGTAGCGGCGAGCCCCTTCGAGGGCTCCGGGAGGGGTCGTGTCGACCGCGGATGCTCGCGAGCTCGCAAGCAACGTCCACCAGTTGGCTGCACAGGCCCTCGTCCGGACCGAAGGAGAGGTCACCCCGGAGAGCCTCGGCGGATGGCTGCATCTGGTTCCCTGCGTCACCGGCTACGGCGTGTCGATCACGGATGCGAGCCGGCACATCGTCTGGGTGAACGAGAGCTTCACTCGCCTCACGGAATACGAGGCACGGGAGGCCGTCGGTCGCAAGATCAGCGATCTGCTGTACTTCGGGTCGACCGATCCAGCCACCGTGGCGCGCGTTCGCAGCCGGCTCAATGCGGGGCGCGGGGTGCGGTTCGAGTTCCTCGCGCGGGGCAAGACGGGGCGCGAGTTCTGGCTCGATGCCGACTGTCAGCCCCTGTGCGACGGCGGTGGGACGCTGCGCGGATGGGTCTCGCTGCACGCCGACGTGACCGCGGAGGTCGAGAAGCGCGAAGCGCTACGGCGCGCCGAAGCGGAGCGGCGCATCGCCGCCGAGCGCCTGGAGCTCATCGCCGCAAACGTGCCGGGCATGATTTTTCAATCGCGACACGCGCCGGACGGGACGCGGGAGTTTCTGTACGTGAGCTCCGGCGCGCGCGAGCTCTACGGGATCGAACCGGCAGCGGTGCTCGCGAACAGCGCGGCGCTCTTCGATGTGACGCATCCCGAGGACCGGGAGCGGCTCTTGGGCTCGATGATCGCCGCCGAGGAGACGCTCGGGCGCTGGCGCTTCGAGCATCGCATCATTCGGCCGGACGGAACCGTCCTGTGGCTGCAGGGTAATGCGCTGCCGAGGCGCCTGGAGGATGGCAGCACTCTGTGGAACGGCTATGTCTCGGATGTGACGGTGACCAAGCAATCCGAGCAGCGCATCTCCTTCCTCGCGTTCCACGACCCGCTCACCGGACTCGAGAACCGCCTCGGACTGCGCAGCCGGCTCGATGAGCTGCTGCGCTCGGCCGAGCGCTCGGGCACTTCTCTCGCCGTGATGCTGCTCGATCTGGATCGATTCAAATACGTGAACGACACGCTCGGCCATGACATCGGCGACGAGCTCCTCATCGAGATCGCACGCCGTCTGAAGCGCGATGTGCACGAGGCCGATGCCGTGGCCCGGCTCGGCGGAGACGAGTTCGTGCTCGTGCTGGGCCGGCTCCCCGAGGAGGCCTCCGTCGAGGCCGCCGGGCGCGCGCTCATGAATCGGGTGCGCGGCAATTTTCGCCTCGGGTGGCGCACCGTGTATACGACCTGCAGCATCGGCGCGAGCCTCTATCCGCGGGACGGCACGGATGCGACGACGCTGCTCAAGCACGCGGACCTCGCGATGTATGCGGCGAAGGAGCGGGGTGGGGACTCGTTCCGGCTCTTCGACCAGACGATGCGGCCGGGAACGGATCGGCTCGCGCTCGAGATGGAGCTGCGCGACGCGCTCGAGCGTGGACAGTTCGAGCTGTATTACCAGCCGTGCATGGATACGCTGACCGGCCGCCCGAGGCTGCTCGAGGCGCTCGCGCGCTGGCGGCATCCGGTGCGCGGCCTGACGCTGCCTGGCGAATTCATCCCCGTCGCCGAGGAGACGGGGCTCATCGATGCGATCGGCCAGTGGGTGCTCGAGCAGGCCTGCCGCGACACGCGCGCATGGCTCGATCAAGGAGGCGAGCCGCTGCCGGTGAGCGTGAATCTGTCGCCCGTGCAGTTCGCGCGCGAGGACCTCACGGAGCGCGTCGCCGCGGCGCTCGCCGCGGCGCGGCTGCCGCCGCAGATGCTCGCGCTCGAGATCACCGAAACGGCCGCGATGCGCTCCCCGGAACTCGCCGCGCGGCATCTCGGCGCGCTGCGGGCGCTTGGCGTCAGGCTCGCTCTCGATGACTTCGGCACCGGCCATTCTTCGCTGTCGCGCCTGAAGCTGCTCAACGTCGACTGCGTGAAGATCGACCGCTCGCTCGTCAAGGATTGCACCGAGAGCGAGCACGGCGCCGCGCTCTGCCGCGCAGCGATCGCGCTGGGGCTCGCCCTCGGTCTGGAGGTGGTGGCCGAGGGCGTGGAGACGCCGGCGCAGCACCAGTTCCTCGCCCAAGAGCGCTGCAGCACGGTCCAAGGCTTTCTGCTCGCGCGGCCCATGCCCGCACGCGATGCGTTCGGGCTGGTCCGCTCGCTGCTCGAACTGCCGCGCATCAAGGGGGGCGGCCGCGGAGCGGCAGGGTGAGTGCGCTTGGCTCCGCTTTGAGCGCAGTGGTGCCCGGAGACGGACTCGAACCGTCATGCTCTTGCGAGCGGCAGATTTTCTTACCACTTCGACTTTCGTCGCCGATCCGAATCGTTCGTGGTCTGGAGCACGCCTTCACCCTAGCCTCGCGGCCGTAGGTGCCCGCCGTCTGCTCTCTACACCTTCCTAGTCGTTGCCTACCAGGCTTGGCTCGGCGTTAGCTTGGTATGCGCTAGCCTTCACCGAGTTTGACGGGCTTCACCTTTGGGGTTTCCCCCAGAGGGCTCAAATTGGCTGAGTCTGCTGTGTCTACCGATTCCACCACCCGGGCGATCAACGACAAGTATAGGGAGGGTGCCCCGGGCGTGCGACCTTTTCCCGCGGCGGCGCATCATAGTGAGGGTGGCCAAGCTTGCGGACATCGACGTGCCGGAGGGGCTGATCGCGAGTGCGCGCGAGGGAAGCGAGAGCGCTCGCGCGAGGCTCTATCGCGCGCTCGCCCCCTCGGCCTTCGGGCTGATCCGGCGCCTCGTCGGCACGCGGGCCATTGCCGAGGATCTGTTCCAGGACACGATGATGACGGTCTACGAGCATCTCGATGACTACCGGGCCGAGGGGCCGTTCGGCGGCTGGGTCCGGCGGATCGCAGTCTCCAAATGCCTCATGTATCTGCGCTCGCCGTGGCATCGCGCGCGCATTGAGATCGGTGCGCGAGGCGAGCGCTCTGACCTGGGCGCAGAGAGCGTTCTGGAGCGTGAGCCAGGCGAGCTCCGCGGAGCGGTCACGCCCGCGCCGCGCGCGGAGTGCCTGGATGTGGAGCGGGCGCTCGCCCGCGCTCACCGGCGGCTGCGCGAGTGGTTCGAGCCTAAGGATGTACGACAGTCATGCACGACGCTGATCCCTTGAGAGGGGCGGCGGCCGAGCGCTTGCGGGCGCTGCCGCAGGAAATCGCCGGGCCGTATGGGTGGGAGGAATTCCAGCGGCGCACCGCCCTCGCGAGGCGGGGT
>JBOHZR010000365.1:0-2095 GCA_050738595.1 Steroidobacteraceae bacterium
CCCCTGACTTGCGGCCTTGGAGAGAAACGAGAAGGACTGGGTGAGGATGAAGCTCAAGGGGGCTGAGAGCAGGCGATTGAACATCCCGACCGCGGTCGGGGTCGGATACTCCTTGATCCCGAGCATCGCCCCAACGGCCCTCGTGCTCGCCGTGCGATACTCGATCGCCTCGAGCCCGAAGGACAGGCGCGCGCTGGCGAGGACCGCACTCGCGGGCCCGCGCGGCAGAGGTACGCGCGAACGCTCGAGCGTCAGAAGGTAGGCGAAGAACTCGAGCACGCTCGAGCAATACCGCCCGCGGTGTGAATAGACGCCGAGCACTTCGGGCTCATAACGCGAAAGGGAAGCGACGACACTCTGACGGAGCTTCTCGCAGGCATCGAGGCTGTCGGCGAGCTCGAGCTCCGATTCCCCTGGACGACTTCGCGCGAGGAGCTTCGCGGCAAGCCCGCTCGCGATGCCTGCCGCCGGACGGTACACGAGGGCCAGATAGAGCTCGTTCACCATGAGTCGTTCGAGTGCGAGACGCCCGCGGTACTTGCCCTCGAGCGACCCTGCGAACCCGGCGCCGAGCGGACCCAGATCGACCGCCCGCTCGCGCCGGCGCACGATGTGGCTCCAGAGGGCGACTTGCGGGCTTGCGATGTTGCGCCACAGCACATTGAGGCGCTCGTGCCAGGCATTGAGCCGCTCGTCATCCGCGCTCTCGAAGCTCGCTCCGGCGAGCCTCATGACCTGGACGTAATCGCCCGAGCCCGTTCGCACCACCTCATCGGCCACATGCGCCGTGTAGGGAATGCGCTCGGCGGCGGAGAGCTCGCGACGCAACGCGGCTTTGAGGACGGCACTCATGCGAGGCCCCGGAAAGTCAATGCCACGTGCACTTGTGGCTTCCCCCGTCGCCGTCCGCGAATATCAGGTGGAGCCAAGGCGAGCGGACTGTAGCTACTCGAGTGCCACAGGCGCGCATTGGCAAGGAGTGCCGGAATCCGGGTGCGTCCCCAGAGGAGGATCAGATCGAAGTAACGAGCATCCCGGGCACAAAGGAGCGCACATACTCCGTGGATCGGGAGGGCCATGAGGAGCGTTAGGAGGTTCTTCGAGAGGAGGAAGACCTCCATCGTGAAGACCAGGTTGAAGAGCATCGCGGCATACGTGACGCCCCAGCGCATCGGCGGGCGGGTGGCCCCGACGAAGAGCGCATCGCTCGTCAATCCTGCATTGCGCGCACTCATGGTGCTCCCCTCCCCTCACCGTTCCTGCTAGACCCCGAACATCCCGCGCACCCAGGCGACGATCTGGGCGGAGCCGAAGGAGATCGCAATCCCCAAAATCGCAGCGATACACCAGCCCCAGGAAATTCGATTGGCCATCGCCATGGCCCCGAGCACCATCACGAGAATGATCGCGATCGGGGTGATCCAGGCGAGGATGTTGCTTTGCAGGGCCGTCGCGCCCGTGAGGAACGGGGAGTTCGCGGCCTGGGCGAAGACGACCGTGGGCAGCACTAGACCCGAGAGGACAAGACCGCGCGCAGTGCGGTTGAAAACGCTCGCCATGAGAAGGCTCCCTGAGTGGTTGTCACCGACGGGGCTATCGGAACACGGGAGCCAAGCGATGCGCAGCTTCAGTTTGCGGGCGTCTTTGCGCGAATACTCAGGCGGTTTTCAGTCCCATCGTGTCGAATTCCAGCGCAAACTCCTCAAGGGTATTTGAGCCGTGGTCAAGATTTCCCTCCACTTCTAATTCCCCGAAAGGAATGAGGAATCCGGCACTTGGAAAAACACCTGATGGCGGCACCTCATCCAAAGGCATACGATTGACGCATGCAGAATTTGAGCGCCAAACCTGATGAGCTCCCGCGAGAGAGTTTCATCGACAGCCGTGTGGGGGAGCTCCTGCGCCTTCTCTTGGGCCTTGCGTGGGATGTCGTGCGGCTGCCGGTGCTCACGCTGCTTGCGATCCTGGAGCCCCTCGTCGCGTTCTTCTTGAGTGCGAGCGCGCTGCTCCTTGCGCTCACGGCGATCTTCTTCAAAGTTTTCGTGCATCGCCCGGACTTCCCGTTCTGGGAAATTCTTGCGATTGCCCTCGGGTG
>JBOHZR010000366.1:0-5157 GCA_050738595.1 Steroidobacteraceae bacterium
CGGTAGAGGCGAATCCGATAGAGCTTGCCTTGCGCCAGATCCCCCGCGTTCAGGCGCAGCGATTGCCCTTGGCTGTTCTCATCACCGTTAAGCCGACGGCCTGGGACGAAACCGCCATCCTCCTGCAAGAACTGCTCATCAATGCTCTCGATGCCGACAATCGGCGGCCCTGGCCTGTCGGTTGTGAAGGTGAGCCGCCCATCACCGCTGCCGACGACCAGAAACTCGTTCGGGCCGGTCTGCAAGAAGAGCGCCGAGATTCGGCTTGCCGGAGCAGCGGCGGCGGCACCGGGCGGCCCTGATCTGAAGCCCCCCGCAGGCGCCATATTGGCAATGTAATCGCCAATACGCTGTCGGCCGCCGCCGCGTTGCTGGCCGCTCTCGATAATCATGGCTGAAATGCCGCCTTCCGATTGCATTCGCAGAATGAGCGGCGCAAGGCGGGCGAGTTCCGCATAGGTGTTGCTGATGGGATTGTCACTGGGTCCGCCATCAATCCCGAACGGAGAGAAACCGATGGCCTTGAGCTGGCCGAACGCATAAAGCGCGTTGGCCGATCCCGTTGCACCACCGGCCGCTTCCGGGATGAAAAGGGGATTGTCGGGTCGTGCATAGGAAGCGGCCCAGAAGGCGAAGTCGTTGAAATAGATATCCGGCGAAAGGAAATCGAGCTCGGGCGCTCCGGCCTTCCAGAGATCCATCGAATGCGGCAGTGGTCCCCCGGAATTGTACTGGCCGGGTTCGTAGTTGGGGCGCACGAGGGCCGCGTTCGTATACATCGGCAAGGAATACGCCGCCTTGCCCGCAGCGGCGACACGATCGATGTAACCGGCATAGGCCCATGCCATGAACAGATCGTCGGTCAACGAGCCGTTGCCGAAGACGTGCTGCCATGTCCCGGTGGTCTTGCCGCCCGCGGCCTCCCAGGCCGCGCGCAATGTCGGGTCAAGGCTGGCGCGATGCGCCGTGAGGTAACGCATCAGCGTACGCGGGACGGTGGCATTGAAAGCCGCATTGGCGGCGGCGGAATGGTCCCGCGACTGCGGGATCACGCCGACCTCGTTCTCGACTTGCAGGAAAAGAACCGTGCGCTGGTTGCCATCGGCCTCGCGCAAATGCTGCAGGAGGCGCGCAAAGGCCTTGGCGTCCGCATCGCGGCAGGCGGCGCAGAAAGGCGACAGTCTCTCGGTGCCGTGCCCGTCGGCGGTCTGCACCCGCGCGAAGCGGCGGGCGTCCTGCTTCACCCAGGCCGGGACATAGCTCGAATAAGTGTTCTTCCAGCTTCCGAACCAGAGGATCGCCATTCGAGATGGCTGCCCCGCGCGCCCTGAAGCAAGCCATCCACGACAGAAAAGTCGAACTTGCCCTCCTGAGGCTCGATAGTCTCCCAAGCGACCGGCACAAGCACAGTGTTGAGATGCATCGCCGCGAGACGCGGCCAGATCGGCTTCATGTAGGCGATGCTGCTGGAACTGGAATTGTGCAGCTCGCCGCCGAGAACCAGGAACGGCTTGCCGTCCACGATCAATTGTCTGGCGGCACCGCGCCGCTCCAGGTGAGGCACATCTGACGGCGCGGCTTCGACCTGGGCTATTGCGCCAACGAGAATGGCAAGGGTGGCCACGAGCGCGAAAAAAGAAGGTCTTTGCATCAGATATCCTTCGCGGCAGGCGCACCCGTGAGGGCCGCCCACTTGCTCCGTTACCGGGCAAATAGGCCGACAGGAATGGGGCATCGCAATGCGCGAATGCACGGAAGAAGGCTGCTGACCCCGCCCAAGACCAGAACATATCCCAAAGCAACGAGAATCACGTTCGCGCTCGGCAGAAACTGAAGCGCAAGAGCTTCCTCGGCGCCGCTGTTGTATATCGTCAATACCAGATCGTGGGTCGCAAAGGCCGCGATCGCCGCACCGAGGAGCCCTCCGGCGAGCGCCAGCGCGAGCGCCTCGACGATCACCGAGATCGCAACTGCGAATGACTGGAATCCAAGCGCGCGAAGCGTCGCAATCTCACGCGAGCGTTGAGCGACAACGCCGTACATCGTATTGATTGCGCCGAAAAGTGCTCCGATCCCCATCACCAGTCCCACGGCGATGGCTGCCTTCAATGCGCGCTGCAGGAGATCACCGGACTGCGCGCGGAGGAACTGCCGTTCAGACTCGGCATGAAACCTGACGCCCTTCATCACGTCCAACTTGCTCGTGGCGACGGCCTGCTGCAGCCGCGATAGTCCGTCAGGGCCGACGAGCTGTACCCATAGCACCGAGGTTTGTTCGGTTGCCTGCGTTCCTCCCGAGGTAAAAAGGAGCGACTGTAAGACTCCTTTGTCGAGCCAGACCTCCGTCTCCGCGACACTCCCGGCGCTTTCGAAGATGCCCACGACCTCGAGAGTCGCTCTCCGGAGGCGAACTTTGCTCCCGAGGCGCAGCCCGTATTGCCTTGCGAGTGCTCTGCCTACGATGACTTCGTACGTACCGGTCCTGAAGCCGCGGCCCGCCACGATCCGCAATTGCGGACGAATCTCGAATGCCCGTGGAGTGACACCCCTGCTGATCACCGCAGGCCCAGCGCGCGGATCGTCGCCGACCATCAATCGGGTGGCACCGTTGCTAACCAATTCCTTCGAAATGGCCGGCCCGCCGCTCAATCGAGCGATCCCGGGCATGCGCTCGACGGCCAATTCGACCGAACGCGGAATGAGACTCAAGCCCTCGTATGATGCATTGCCCGCAATGACGATGGCGATGTCTTCCCGACCGCCGAGCGCATACATCGCAGCGATCGCATGGCGCCCCGACAGGATGATGATCAGCATGGAGGATACGCCCGCGAATCCCACTATCGCGATCAACGACGACAATGGGCGTGTAGGCACTGCGGCCAAGCTGGTCCAGGACAACATCCGACTCTGGCGAGCAAACAATTGCCGTACCTCAAGAGACATTCGCCAGCGTAACGAGCAGCCGAAGCACGCGCGTCTCGCTGGTTCCTCACAGGCGACCAAGCGCCTCGGCGATGCGTACCTTGGAAAGCTCCCACCAGGGCAGCAGTATCGACAGAACCGCGCACGCGATTGCCCAGGCGCCCGCCCAGAGAACCGTATACCACGGCAGGTGTCCGAGGTTGGATCGCATTCCTGCGATTTCGAACCGAAATCCGACGTTCGCCAGCAAGAGACCCAGGAGCGCACCGACAGCGAACGATATCAGCGCTTCCGCGGCAACGAGCATCAGAATGCTCGAATGGCGGAATCCGAGCGCTTCCATGATGGCCATCTCCGGGATCCGCTCCCGCGCCGACTGGGTGAGTGCGTTGGTCACGATCAGGACCATCGTGAAGAACGATACGGCGAGCGCACCGTCCATGACGAGACCGACAGTGGACGCATTCTTTTCCGAAGCGCGTCTGGCCTCGTACAAAGGCAGGGACAGCGTCGGAGCTACGCTGCCCGCGAAACGCTCGTCGATCCGTCGTGCGATCGATCGAGCGTCCCTGGCGCGTGTGGGACGCACGAACATCACGGCGAACTTCGCATTCTGCGGAAACAGTGCAGATAGATAGTCGTGGCGTATGAGGAGCCCGTTCAGGGCCAATCCGGTCGGATACGTGCCGAGGAGAATCGCCTCGAAGCTCGGCTCCCCGGAGGAGGTGCGCATCCCGAGCAAGAGTGGGACGGTAATGAGATCGTGAACCTTCCAGCCCATGTCCTTCGCGGTTTGCTCATCACAGATCGCACCGACGCGCGTTTCTTTCCAGCGCGCCGCGAGTCCCGTTGTGATGTTCATGCGGGAAAATGTCTTCGGGACCATCACCTCGTTGACCGCCCAGATAATGAGCGGTTGTGCCGGTGTCTTCACATTCTGGACGGGTAGGCCCGAGAGACCCACGGCGGCTCTGACGCCTTGCATCAACAGCACGGCTTCCTCGTATGTCGGCGGCAGTCCGTCCGACCCGTCGGGCTGCACGACTACGACGTCCTGGTCCACGGTCGGCCCGTACCGTTCGAAGTTGATCGTCTGAAGTGCACCGAAGAGGCAGAACGCCGCCACGATCGCAGCAAGCGTGAACGAGGAGCGAAGCCAGTTTCGGCTGAGGCCGGCGACGATCAATCCGCCGAGAGTCATCCGTCAATGCTCCCGTCTCAGGGGTCGTTTTAGGGGTCGGCCAAAGTTTTCATGGGGATGGAGATAATGCCCTCATTAGCCCGCTTTATTCACGAACGGAGGCGATTGGGACACTTGGCGAGGGAGGTAGAGGATGAAGTTGAAGAAGCGGCGGGCGTTTGACCGCAGCATGGTCATAAAGGCTTGTTTGAGAGGCGAAGTGGCGCGATGGGCGATGCCCTGGGTCATAAGCGGAGCGTAGCTAGCCGTTGCCAGCATCGAGTGATGCCAGTCAAACAAACGATGCTTGGAATAGTTGAGCTACGCGGGCACGGCCCCGACCGATCGGGCGATCCGCAGCCAGTCGCAGAGATAGGGAAAGGATTGCGGCAGGTGCAACACGATGCGCCGCGCGGAACGCTCGACCCAGACGCCGAGCTTCAGGAACCGCTCGCGCAGGGTGCTGACTTGGGCGGTCGCACACTCGCTGCCACGGGCGCTCAGGCGCAACTCCTGCATCAGAACGTAGGCGGCGGCGGTGAGCAGGGCCCGCAGCTGGTTGGCGAGAAAGCTCGTGCAGCTGGTGCGGTCGATCTCCAGGCCGTGGTGAAGCTCTTTGATCCTGTTCTCGATCTTGCCGCGACCGCAGTAGACCTTCTTATACAGATGCCGGGGAGAGCCTTTGAGGTTGGTCACCACGAAGCGCTCGTTGTCCTTGGGCTCCCGGCCCTCAAGGCGCACCACTTCCGCCTTGATCAGCACGCGGCGCTTGCGGCCCTTCCAGCTCTTGGCCGCGTAGCGCGTCTCGCCAAACACGTTCGCGGTCTTGCCACGACGCCTCGAGAGCACTCGCGCCCGGCCTGTTGGCGGTGGCATAGAAGCGCCTGATTTTGGTGGTGCGGCGCGGTTTTCGGTATGAGAGGGGCGTTGTCGATCGCGGTGGCGGAGTTTTGGAGTGACGGGTCAGAACGGTGAGTCGTCACTCGCGGTGTCAGGTGCGCCTGGCGGGGCCGAACGCGCGCGGGTGTAGCGCATGAGCTGTCCGGCGTAAT
>JBOHZR010000367.1:0-5429 GCA_050738595.1 Steroidobacteraceae bacterium
GTCACCGCCGCAGCGCGTGCGCGTTGGCCCGCGAAGCCCGCGGGCCGCGCGAACCGTGCGCTCCGCGGAGCAGCCTCAGGCGCCTCATCAATAGAGCGTCGCGACGACATCCTGCGTCAGCTCCGTCTTGCCGTAGCGGCCGGGGTCGAGCTCGGCGAGCGCCGCGTAACTCTTCTTTACCCATTCATCGTACAGCCCGTCGCGCGCCCGCGCGGTGTTCGCCTCGTGCAGCGCGATCGACTGCTCCTCGAACGGGTTTGCCTGATCCTCGAGCAGCGCCTCGTACTGGTCGAGCTCGTCCTTGGAAAGCCCTTTCGGGCGCTGCGAGGCGAGCAGATCCTTGGCGAGCGTGCGATAGAGCTCGGCCATCTCGTAGGTGGCGGCGGTCGTCACATCGGCGACCTGATACGTGAGCGCCGTTTTGTAATCCGCGAGCGCCCGCTCGAGCGCCTTGCGCTTTGCGATGAGGCTCCTCTTGAGGGGCGCGACGAGGCGTATCCGCCGGAACACATCGCGCGCGGGCGCGGCGAGCGCGAGCGCCGCATGCGCAGCGAGGTAGCGCGTGCGGGCGGTGCGCGCGGCGCCTGCGCGCGCGTCGGCCTCGACGATTTCCCGATCCCAGAGGAGCGCACGCCGCTCCTCCCCTGCCTGCTCCGCCGCGGTCGCGAGCTTCTCCCGCGCTTCGATCGCATCCGCAAGCGGTTCCGGGTACGCCTTCACGAACTCGGCGAGCAGAGCCTGTGACTTGTCCTTATCGTGCGCATCCGCGTAGAGATCCGCTGCCTTGAGCAGCGCCTCGCGCCGCACTTCGCGAGCCTCCGACTGCGTCGCCGCGATGCGCTCGAACTCGGTGGCTGCCGCGTCGGGCCGTCTGTCCTGCGCGTACGCGACGGCGAGTTTGCGAGTCACGTCCTCGGCGTGCGAATCTTTCGGAAACTCGCGCCGGTACTGCTCGAGCACGGTGACCGCGCGGTCCCACTGCTTCAGCCGGATGAGCTCGGCCGCGGCATCGTACTGCGCCGTCGCATGGATCTTCGAGCTCGGCGCCACCTCTCCGACCCTGAGGAAGTCGGCGATCGCACCCCCGGAGTCGCCTGCCTTCTGCTTCGCCGCGCCCTGCTCGTACACCGCTGCCGCGATGCGGTCCGTGAGGCCTGCGCGCATCTTGGCATCGCCCGCCGCGAGCTCGCGCGCCTGCGTGTACGCGCGCTCGGCGTCCGGGAACGCGCCGTGATCGAAGCTCGCCTGTCCGATGATCGTCCACGCGATGCGCTGCTTCTCCGCATCGACGGGCGGTCGATGATCGAGCACCAGGCGCGCCACCTCCGTGGCGCGCTGCGTGTCACGCGCGGCGAAGAGACTCTCCGCGGCCCGGGTGAGCACGCCGCCGCTGTCCGGATGAGCGGGGAAAGTCTGCGCGAATTTAACTCCCGAATCGATCGCGCGCGCATGCAGCGCGGTCTGCGCGCTGCCCGAGAGCGCCGCTTCGGCCTTCTGGTAGGAGACGAGCGCCGCATAGCCCGCCGCCGCGGAGCGCGCATTGCGCGGATAGTGGTAGGCGGTACGCTCGTACTCGGATGCCGCCTCGACGTACTGTCCACTCGCGAAGAGCGCATCTGCGAGCCGGTAATCGGTCGCGGCCGAATCCGGATCATCCGGGAAGTCTTTGAGATATGCGCGGTACCAGCGCGCCGCCTCGCGATAGTCCTCCACCCGTTTCTTGGACTGCGCCATCGCATGGTAATAGGTCGCGACGTCCTGCAGGTTCTTCTTCACCTGCGCAAGCACCACCGGATGGTCGCCGGGCTTGCGCCCTTGCCAGAACGGCGCGCCGAGGTCGTAGTGCTCGAGGTACTCGCGCTTGCCGTCGAGCACGAGCTGCGTGAATCCTCCCTTGCGATAGGCTTCGATCGCCTGCATCGCGAGGTCCGGAGCATGGTCGCTCGTGGGTGAGCGCGCGACATAGGCGCGATACGCCGTGGCTGCGTCCTGATAGCGCTCCTTCGTGACGTAGAGATCACCCAGCCGCTCGTAGAGCAGGAAGTCGTACGGGCGCTCGCCGTACCGGGCGACGAAGGCATCGATTGATTTCGGTCCCTCGAGATACGAGAACGTGATGCTCATCGCGCGCAGCGTGTCCTCGACCAGCTCGCGGTTCGCGCGCGCGAGACTCTCGAGCGCTCGCGGACGGCCGCCGGAGCGGCCCTGGAGCAGCACTTGATCGAGCACACCGGCGAAGGAGTGCAGGCTCTCCTCGTTCTTGGACTCCTTGAAGAGCGACCAGCCGTGCTTGTAGAGACTCTGCTGGTAGAACCCGGAATTCGGTCCGCGACGGATCACGCTCGCATACGCCGCTTCGGACTGCGCGTAGCGCTTCGCGGAGAACAGCAGCTCCCCGCGGCGGAACTCGACTTCGGCGATCAGGTGCGTCCGAGGATAGCGGCGCTCGAGCTGATCGAGCGTCGCGAGCGCCTGATCCGGCTGGCCAGTCGTCTCGTAGGCGCGCGCGAGCTGATAGAGCACCTCGTCGTTCAGCGGGTAATCGGGATAGGCCTTGAGCAGCACCGTGTAGAGCCGGATCGCCTCCGCGCCGAGCGGGTCGACCGAGCCGAGCTCCTTTTCCATGCGCTCGAGCTGCCCGGACTCGAGCGAGAGATCGCCGAGCCGGCGCATCGCCTCGGCGCGCAGCCGCGGATCGGTGTTCTGCAGCTCGAGGAACCGGCGATAGCTCTGCATCGCCTTCGCATCGGTCGCGCCGGTGGGCTCGTCGGCCTGCACCTGCGCCGGGTGCGCGACGAGGTCCCCGATGGTGACGGGCCGCTTTGCATGGGCTTTCGCAGCCCACGCGGTATGCAGCGTCATGCCGCCCAGGGCTATCGCGATGCCGAGCAGCATCGGAGCTGGCGGACGTGCGTGCGGCCCGCGACGACTCATCGCGGCGGCTCCTGCTGCGAGGGCTGCGGCTGCTTCTGCGAGGCAGGCGGCGTGGCAGGCTGATCCTCCCGGTTCGCCGCCCGGTCGTAGAGCGAGGCGAGCTCGAATCGCGCCTGCACGCGGTACGCCGCGAGCCGCTCCTTCTGCGCGGAGAGCTCGCCCGCGGCGAGCCGCGCGAGGTACTGTCCTTGCTTGCGGCGCGTCGCCGCAAGGCGCACCTGCAGGGCGGCGATGCGACCCTTAAGCCCCGCCACGCGCGCTGCGAACTCGCCCGTGTTCGTCGGCACGCTGCGCCGCGCGCGCTGCACCCGTATCCAGCGCTCCTCGGCTTCGTGCATGGCGAGATCGAGATCCTTGAGCGTGCGCCGCTCCCGCCACACGCGCGCGTTGAATTCGGAGTCCATCTCGAAATACAGCACACCCTTGAGGAGGCGCAGCCGCTCGCGCAACGCATCCGTCGCGGCATCGTGCGATGCTCGCGCGAGCGTCGCCTCGATCGCTCGAATCCGCTGCCACTTCGCACGCTGATCGGGCGAGCCGAGCGCCGCCACGTCGTGCTCGCGCACGATCCGATCGAGCCGCGAGGCGAGCTCACCGCGGCGATGCTGCATCCGGTCGAGAACGCCCGAGCCGAGCAGCCGGTCGGCGCGGGGCAGGCGCACCGCGTACGCGCGCTCGCGAGCGTCGATCATGTCGCCGAACGCATCCATGCTGTTCGACCACTCAGCGAGCGTGTGTTGCATCGCACCCAGCTCGCGATAGTTTGAAAGTCCGGCCTGGAAATCATCGCCCGCGAGAACGTCGTAGAGATAGCGCGATTCGGGCGCCTTCGGCAGCGTCTTCAGCTGCTGATACCATCCGTCGCGCCCCGCACTCGCCTTGTCGGCGAGAATCCCCGCGAGGAGCTCGCCGCTGTGCACACGCGCGATCGCCGCACCGAGCGCGTGATCTTCAGTCGCGTACGAGTCGAGTGCGCTCTGGTAGCTCGAGGCCGCCTCCTTCTGCGCGCCGAGCTTGCCGTAGGCGTACGGCACGGCGAGGTACGACTCCTGCACCGCGGCATCGACGATGCTCCGGCGCTGCAGCTCGAGCCACGGGACGAGCGCGTCCCGATAGTCCCCGAGATCGGCGTCCGCCCAGCCCATACCGAGCAGTGCCCTGTTCGAGTAGGGACCGGCAAGTCGCACGCGCTCGAGCGCAGGCCGCGCCGCCGCCGCATCGTTCGCCTGCAGATGCGCGTAGCCGATCGCGAGGTTCGCGCGGTCGCGCAGCGCGTCGAGCTCCGGATCACGAGTTGCGAGCATGCCGACGGTCCCGAGGGCACGGTCGGCATCGGCAAGCCGATGCTCCCGGATGAGCGCGATGCCGAGATTGAATCGTGCGTAGGCGAGCCAGTCGGGCGGTCCCTGCCAGTGCTCGAGCAGCCGCACCGCTGCGTCGTTGCGTCCGAGCCGGATGAGCACGTTGGCGAGCAGGTGAGTCCGTTCGGCCTCGAGCTGCGGCGGCAGTCGGCCCTGCACGCGCGTGAGCGCCTGCTCGGCCTTCTCGAGATAACCCCGCTCGTACCACACCTGCGCAAGATAGAACCACGCGCGATTGCGAACGCCCGCCGGCACATCGGGGGTGAGAAGCTTCGCGAAGATCGCGCCCGCGGCGTTGTGCAACCCGACGTCGAGATACAGGCTCCCGAGCAGCAGGTCGGCCTCGGGCCGATGATGAGGCATCAACTTCCAGTGCTCGTATGCCTCGATGCGCGTGATCGCCTGGAGGTCCTTGTCGGGGCCTTGGAAGTAATAGAAGAGAACGTCGCCGAAGTTCAGGTCGCGGATGCGGGTCGGCGGCAGCCGGTCCGACTCGCGCCGCGCGGCGCCCGCGGGGCAGGCGGCCACGAGCGCGGCGATGAGGGCGAGCGGCGCGAGAACGGCGCGAAAGCGGCGCATCGCGGCTCCCCTACTCCCCCCAGTCCTTGATCTCGAATTCCGGCTGCAGCCGGTGCTGGCGGTCGTTGATCTTCAGCTCGAGGTAGTGCGCGCCGATGCTCTTGTCGAATTTGATCGAGGCGCCGCGCTTGTAGTCGCGGTCGTTGGGTCCCTTTCCGGTGAAGAAAGCGACCAGCTCGTGCGGGCCGGTCTTGAGATTTCCGATGTAGAGCTTCTGCACGCCGCCCTTCATCAACGCATCGACCTCGCGCGGCGTATAGAGATAGTTGGCGACCTCCTTGCGGTCGATCTTGAGCTCGACCGAGTCGAGCGCGAAGAAGGAGCCCACGTCCATCGACACGAACACGGCGACTTGCGTGTTCGCCGGATACAACAGCTCCTCCTCCAGCACGTAAAGATCGCGATTGAGGTCGACCACGTCCTTCTTCAGTGATTGCGCCTCCTCATCGAGGGCTCGAGTGTCCGCAGCGGATGGGCTCTGAGCGGCAGTGGCCGCGGCCGGCGCCTGCGCGCTCGGCTGAGCCGGTGCCACGGCGGGCGCGGCCGGTGCGGCGG
>JBOHZR010000368.1:0-1648 GCA_050738595.1 Steroidobacteraceae bacterium
TGGTCGGCGGCGCGAACGGCCGGCATGTCGGGGGCAAGAACGTGACCCTGAAGCCGCACACGCCGCTCTCGAATCTGCATCTGACGATCCTGGAGAAATTCGGGATCGAGCAGAAGAGTTTCGGCACCGGCAGCGCGGCCAGCACCGGCGCCATCACCGAGGTCTGAGTTCATCGACGCCGCCGATGCGGCGCGCGGCAATGGGCAATGAGGGAACATGACGACAACTGATCGCAGGGGCTTCCTGCAGGCGTCCTTGACCGGGCTTGCAGCGCTCGCTTCCGTGCCGCTCCTCGGGGAGCTCGAGGGTTGCGCGCAGCTTCCTGGGCGGCAGCCGACTGCCCGGGCGGCGGCGCTGCCGATCGAGAAACTCACCGATCGGGTGAGCGTCATCACGGGCGCCCCCGGCAACGTGCTCATGCTGAGCTCGAGCGACGGAGTCCTGCTCGTCGATAGCGGCTCGGCAGCGTTGGCTCCCTCGGTGCGAGCGACCCTCGCCGGCGCCAACGTCCACACCCTCATCAATACCCATTACCACGCCGAGCAGACCGGCGGGAATGCGCTGTTCGGCGCAGCGGGTGCGATCATCCACTCGCACGAGATCACTCGCGAGTGGCTCGCGACCGAGTACTACGTACCGAGCAAGGACCGCTGGGTCAAGGCGCTCCCGAAGGTTGCCCGGCCCACGGTGACGTTCCGGCAGAAGGCCGACATGAAGGTGGGGGCGGAAAACATCGAGTGCGGCTACCTGCTCGAGGCGCATACGCGCGGGGACATCTACGTGTTCTTCCGCGACTCGAATGTGCTCGCCGCCGGTTGTGTCTCCTCCCCTCTGCGTGATCCGGCGCTCGACTGGTATGCGGGCGGCTGGATCGGCGGGCGGGCCGATGCGCTCGCCAATCTGGTGAGGCTTACAAACGACGACACGAAGATCGTGCCGGCCTACGGGCCGGTGCTCACGCGGGCCCAGCTCACGACCGAGCGGGACATGTTTGCCTTTTTGTACAAGCAGTTGACGGACGACACGGACCACGGCGAGAGCGCGAAGGACATGCTCAACTCGGGTGTCATGAACGAGGTGGCCCAGAAGTTCCACCGCACGTTCAAGGACCCGGCCAAGTTCTTTTACGATGTGGCGAAGGGCAACTGGGCCCACTACACCAATTTCGGAGGCAACATTGTTTAAGTTGACCATCCGTGCCGCGGGGATGGCCGCGGCAATCGGTGTGCTCTCCCTCGGTGCGGCAGCATCGTCCTACGCGCAGTCCGGGCCGCAGTCGCTCGTCGACTTGGTCCGCTCGGGCCAGCGCCAGGCCGTGCTGGCCGCCATCACCTCCCCCGCGGTCGACGTGAACGTGCCCGCTCCCGACGGCTCGACGGCATTGCTCTGGGCGACCTACAACGTCGATCACCAGATGGTGCGCGCGCTCCTGAAGCGCGGTGCGAAGGCCAACGTCGGCAACAAGTTCGGCGACTACCCCCTCACCGAGGCGGTCAAGCTGGGCGATGTCGAGCTCGTTCGCATGCTGCTGCAGGCCGGCGCGAATCCCGACTCGCCCAATCAGGACGGCCAGACCGCGCTCATGCTCGCCTCCACCATCGGCTCGCTGCCGATCGCGCAAATGCTGATCAAGCGGGGCGCGCACGTG
>JBOHZR010000369.1:0-17830 GCA_050738595.1 Steroidobacteraceae bacterium
CAGGAGGGGAGCGGAAAACATATCTCTGGCGCGCATGAGCCCCTCGCGTGCTCCCGCGTAGGGTCAGTCGCTCATGAACCCGCAAGCAATCCTGCCGGAGGCAGAAAGTTCCACCAGGCGGCGAGGCGGGTGCTTGGGATCCGGAGTAGGTCCGGGTCAACCTCCTCATGAAGAGGCCCAGCAGCCGCACGGAAAAGACCGCGGCGAGGGACCCGGCAGCACGTACTTCGTTCTTTTCCACGATTAGGCTGACCTCTGTGTCACGATACGGCCCGCGCCGGGCAAGGGACGCGTTTCGATTCCGGCATCTCTCGGAAGCGACGGTCTCGAGATGAATATCTCGGCTTGTCGATCGTCTGCGCGCCGCTGCCGGCTCGCGCCTAAAGCCGAAAGGGCCCCCCTCGATGTCCACGAGCATGCAGTCGCCTCCACATGCGCCGAGCTCCGCGGAGGGGCAAGGCGCAGGTGGCGCGCGCCCGTCCCCATCGGGCGCCTCCGAGGACGCCCCGAGCCTCGGGCTCGTGTACCTCTCGCTCCTTGCCATCGTCGTCGGCATCGTGACGGGCTTCGGCGCAGTTGGCTTTCGGGAACTGATCGGCCTGATCCATAACGTTCTTTTTCTCGGCCGGCTCGAGTTTCGTTACGACGCCAATCTCTTCACGTCGGCAAGCCCTTGGAGAGCATTGGTGGTTCTCGTGCCGGTGGTTGGTGCCGTCATCGTGACCTTCCTCGTGAGTCGGTTCGCTCCCGAGGCGAAAGGCCACGGAGTGCCCGAGGTCATGGACGCCATCTACTACGGGCGCGGGATTATTCGACCCGTGGTTGCGGTGGTGAAGTCGCTCGCATCCGCCATCGCGATCGGGAGCGGCGCGGCCGTGGGACGCGAGGGCCCGATCATTCAGATCGGCTCGGCACTCGGCTCGACGCTCGGGCAGATCGTACGGATGAGACCTGGAGAGCGGATCATCCTCGTCGCATCCGGCGCCGGGGCGGGGATCGCCGCGACCTTCAACACCCCGATCGGTGGCGTTCTGTTTGCTGTTGAGCTGATGATGCCGGAGGTCAGTGCGCGCACTTTCTTGCCCGTTGCGCTTGCGACCGGTACCGCAACGTTCATCGGGCGATTTTTCTTCGGAACCCAGCCGGCGTTCCATGTCCCTCCGCTTGCGCCGCTCAGTGTCAATGTCGACTCCGCGCTCACGCTTGGCCTCTATGCGGCGCTTGGCGCCGTGATCGGCGTCGCGGCGGCCGCCTTCGTCCGCGGACTGCATTTCCTTGAGGACCTCTTCGACCGCATCGAAGGCCGCTACACACGCCATGTGCTCGGCATGGCCCTCGTCGGGATGCTCATGTACCTCCTGCAGCGGGGGTTCGGGCATTACTACGTCGAAGGGGTAGGCTACGCGACGGTGCAGGCGATCCTCCTCGGCCAACTCTCGGCGGTCGGCCTGCTGCTGCTTCTCTTTGTCGGAAAGGGTCTTGCGACCACGCTGAGCCTCGGCTCGGGCTCCTCCGGGGGAATCTTCTCTCCCTCGCTGTACCTCGGGGCGACGATCGGTGGGGCATTCGGCGCCCTCCTGAGAATCCTCCACGTTCCGGTCGCGATCGACGTGCCGTCCTTTGCGATGGTGGGCATGGGGGCGATGGTGGGCGGCGGCACGGGCGCCGCGATGACGGCAGTTACCATGATTTTCGAGATGACCCGCGACTACGACATCGTGCTGCCGATGATCCTGGCGGTTGCCCTGAGCGTTGGAGTGAGACGGGCGCTCTCGCGCGAGAACATCTACACCATGAAGCTCTTCCGCCGCGGTCATGCGGTGCCCAAAGCGCTGCACGCCAACATGTTCCTGGTTCGTCGCGCCAAGGACGTGATGAATGCCGATGTGATGGTCGCGCCGGCCGAGACGAGCTTCGATGCCTTTCTCGGCCAATCGGAGCACCACGGCCGAATTCGCCACGTCGTGGTCACGGACGGGGCAGATATCTTCGGCGTGCTGCGCGTCAATACGGCGCTGAGGCAGGCAACGCGTGCTGCGCTGTCTCCGCTCACCCTGCGGGAGGTCGCAAGCCGCGACTTCATCGTCGTGCACGAGGAGGACATCGTCTTCGAGGTCATTGAGCGCATCTGGAAGAATCGGGCCTGGGTGGCCATCGTCTCGCGAGGTTCCCGCGAGCTTGCGGCTCGAGACATCCTGGGTATCATCACGAAAGACGATGTCGCCGATTCGGTCGCGAGCAGTGTGTCGGTATTTCCCGCTTGAGGCTGCTCGCGGCGATGCGGTCACCGAGAGCGCTACGTCCCTGCCGCGGAGGCTCTCCGCGCACGCTCTACCTCCGCGGGTTGCACGCGCGAGCCTCCGTCACCCACGGTAGATAGACCTTTACCGTCGTCCCGCGCCGCACGTCGCCCTCAACCGTAACGTGCCCGCCGGAGTCCTTGGCGAAGGCGTCTACCTGTGCGAGCCGCTCCAGATTCATCGTGCTTAAGAGCGGCTCCAAGAGCTTCGCGGGCTCGGACGTGCCGGAGCCCGTATCGCTGACCGCGATGAGCGCGTACCCACCGGCTCTTACGTCCCGATGTCGCGCCGCGTAAGCCTCATCCAATCTCGCGTTGGCCGAAGATCGGGGTCAAGCTCAACGTCAAGGACGATGCCGTTTCCCAAGAGTTGCTCCAGGGAGTCGTGCATTCCGGCAATGAGCTCATTGAGATCCACGGGCTTTCGATCGGGAGGCGGTTGCCGGGCAAAGCCTAGGAGCTTGCGCGCTCTCATCGATGCGCGATCGACGCGAGCGCCGGCCGCAGACCCGAATGGGCGCCGTTCGACTTCACTTCCATGATCGGACAGTGCTCACGAACGCCGCGGAATGATGTCCGCGTCTTAAACTTAGTGCGGAGCCCGGGAATTTCGTTCGATCAAGGGTGTGAATTTCGCCTCTCCCTCTGCGGGTTCGACATACAGACCGGGATGGCCGCAGGACATTCGCATCGCTTGTCTCTACAGCTAAGTTTCAGATTACGCCAGGATGGAGTTTGCTGCTCACCGCCGGGAATCACTGCATTTCAGCGAAGTAGAAGAGTTTCGTGTCGGTGTCGCCATTTGGGAACGCCTTATGCTCAAAACCGCAGACACGGAGAAGCAATGATATTCACCATCGATGCGGGAGTTCCGAGCACTACGAGCGAGAAATAGTGACTGCGATATTCGACTGGAAGTGCGGCAAATGAGAACAGAATTGAGCAAGGCGACTGCTGTCTCGTCGCGGGCAAGCGGCCGCGCGATCGAGGTCGCGCAATATCGGCGTGAGATCGTTCGGATGCGCAAGCCCTGGGCGGCGATAGTCGTGGCGCATCCTGATGATGAGGCGCTCTGGTTGAGCTCCGCCATCGCCTCAGTCGAGCGAACGGTGCTCTGTTTCGGCACGGTCTTCGAGAGGCCTCGGGAATCGAACGCTCGCGAGCAGGCCGTCGCCGCATTGCCTCTCACCGGTCTCATCCACCTGGCCATTCCCGAAAGCGGTGTTGACCCTCGGTTGGACCGTGCGGTACCGAAACTCACCGCCGAGATTCGAATCGCGGACGCCTACTGTCGAGCGCGCTACCAATCGAATTCCGCAAAGCTAAGCGAGGCGCTTCGCCCGGCACTCTGCGGCTTCCGGGAGGTATACACCCACAATCCGTGGGGCGAATACGGTCACCTCGAGCACATCCAGGTCTACCGCGCCGTGGCGGCACTGCAGGCGGACCTCGGATACACCATCTGGTTTTCCAACTACGTAAGCGCCCAGAGCTGGCCGCTAGCCCGAGGTCTCTCAAGGGAGGTGTGCTGTGCCGAGCGCCGCATCGTGCAGCCGGATCGGAATACGGCGATCCGGCTCATGCGGGTCTATAGGCAATACGGCGCCTGGACGTGGAGCAATAGGCATCGATGGCCTGCGCAGGAGACCTTCTTTTGCCAGCCGCCTGCTGATGATCCGGCTCCGCGGCGCCCACTCTGCGGCGAATGGCTGCTTGATGCCATGAAGCTGCGGTTGTGCTCGCCGCCTTGGCTCCCGGCTCGCCGGCGGCTGCCTGATCCCGACGAGAGCCCGCGGCGCGATGTGCGTGCCAGCTTGGCGGTCGACACGCATACCAGGGGCGCAAGCGCGATGACGGTAGATACGCGAAATGAGATAATAAATGCGCAGTAACTTATTGATTATTAACATGTGTATGCGCTGGAATCGCATCGCGTGTAGTCGCTGATTCGCTCCGGTAGGGGGACTCACTTTGAAACCAGTGATCTTATGGACGCGATGAGCTCATCGGCCTGAACGGGCTTGCTTGCAAGCCGGATGCGGGAGTCGGTCGTGATCTCGCGCATCGCGGCGGAGGTATCGCCCGTGACGAGAATGGCTTTCAGACGCTCACCCTTCTATCGGGAAGCTGAATGAACACACCCAAGGGCTCAAAGGGGTGGTGAGAGAACCGGTCCGCCAGGTGCTGGTCGAGGAGCTGACGGGCGTACGAGCCGAGATTCAACATGCGATCAGGTCCCTGCAGGCGTTGAAGTGGGCGGCGAATGCACGGACGACGCTCTGGATGTTAGGGTGTGGCGCGATCGCCGCGACGAGCTCGCTCCTCGTCGCGTGGTGGTTCTTGCCGAAACCGGCGGAGATTGCCGCGTTGCGCTCCGTCGTGAAGACTTTGAACGCAATGGCGGGTGCTACTCCACCGCCAGCTCGCAACTCAGGGCGGTGCGTTGTTGACGCTGCGGGTCGCGCTCGCCTGTACGAAGTCGGGACTCCCGTAGACTCCGCGCTGCGCGACGGCGCTGAGGAGGTAGGATTCTTTGCTGGCTCCCGATACGGTGTGCATCGAGGGACTGCACGTCACCGTGACCGTGAAGCCGGTGAGTCCCGTCGCGGTCGGGTGGAGTGTCTTGCTCGGCGGCGGGCACTTGAGGGCGACGAGCGCCTGATATGCACCGTATTCGATCCCGCTCGCCGCGGCGGCCTGCGCGCGCGCATTGAGCAAGTCGAAGTCGACGCTCTGCTGCTGAGTGACACCGATGCGTACCGCGAATACCCCGAGCGCGGCCAGCACGAGGATCACGAACACGGTGACGATCAGGGAAAAGCCCCGTGATCGGCGGCGCGTCCCGGCGGGGCTCACGGCACGTACTCCGGGCCGGCTTCGTCGAACACCTCGAGCGTCTCGCCGCTCTGGGCAAGCGTGATTTCGAGGATCAGGAGCTCATTGAAGGCCGCCGAAGCGGGTGCCGGAACAACGTTGATCGTGCAGTCCAAGACGTTCTGCGCGATGAGCGCACGCGTCGCGCCGGCCATCATGAGCGCCGCGTCGGTCATCGGCTCAACCGTCGTCACCGAGTAGCCGCTGTAGCGCTGCAGGGTGTGCGCACCCTTGTCGCACAAGTATGAGACGGGCCCCGACACCAGGAAGACGCGGTTGGTCGGCGAGCCCTTGGGCGGCACGCCCTGCGGCGGCGAGCCCGTGAAGTCGAATCCCGCCCCGGCGATGAGCACCGAGCTCTCGCCGGTCCCACCGAGCTGATTGATCGTGAACGAGGGGGGAAGCGGGGTCATGATGCCGCCCAAAGCATAGGCGCCGGGGAGCGTCTGCTGATCGATCGCGAGGTAGCAGCACTTCAGCGAGGGCAGCTGATCGAGCGTGTAGAAGGCGGTATCCGCGCTGCCGATTGAGAGCTCCTGGAGCGCCTCCTGGGCCGGCGGCAGCCCCGACTTCTCGCCCGTGCCGTAGTAGCGCGCGACGCCCGTCGTGGAGAGCAGCTCGAGCGCAGAGACGCTCCCCGCTGCTCCCCAGCGAAGGCTGCTCGGCAGCGCCGTGCGCACATCGGCCGCGACGCTTCTTAGGATGTGGTCCGCGGAGTCGACGAGAGCGGCGCGGCGCGACTGGGCGAAGTACGCCTCGATCGGCGTCGCGAGGAAGAACACCATGAACACCGCGAGAATCGCCGTGATCGCGACGACGATCACGAGCTCGATGAGCGTGAAGCCCCGGGCGATGCGCTGCGCGCGGGTCACGGGTACTGCGTCCGGTAGCCGCTCAGCACGACGAGCACGCCGCTCGCATTGCTCACCGTCACGTCGACTTCGCGCAGCTCAGCGGCCGGCACGGCGCCGAGGAGGCCTGCCCCGACCCGCACGGTGACGGTGTATTGACCGAGGCCCCGCACGGGCGCCCCGGTCTGATCATGCACGCCCACATCCGTGAGGCCCCCGTAGTCATCGACCACGTCGAGCTGCGAGCGCGCGACCTTGCCGTCCGCGGCGCCGAAGGGTTTCTGCAGCACCTCGTTCAGGTACGAGGAGGCGATGGCGACAGCCTGCTCGTTCACCAACGCGTTCGCGCTGCGCACCGCGATGACCGAGAGTCCGCCGAGCACGCCTGCGACGGCGATCGCGAGCACGACGATCGAGACGATCACCTCGATTAAGGTGAAGCCGCCCTGCGTACTCGAGCGCCACGCTTCACGGGTCCGTAACGAAGCCACTCGAGGGGTCCACGGTGAGCGTGAAGGGGCCAACGCTGAAGCTTGGCACCGGCGCGCTCACGACCTGTCCGGCGGTGCCGAAGATGAGCGTTCCGCCCGCCGCGACGTTTGCATCCGCGGGTGGCGCGCCGGTGAGCGGCGTCCCATCGGCGCGCAGCACCGGCTGGGTGTAGGGGCCGGCCGCCGCGCACGAGTTGCCCGGCCCCACCGGCTGCTGCTGCAGGGCGGCGTAGCCGGCGGCGGAGCCGGCGGCGGTCACGGTGAAGGAAACGTTGCAGCCGGTCGCGACGGCAACGCCCTCGGCGTAGCGCAGCGCAGCGGCGAGCTCATCGGCGTAGCCGCGCTCATCAAAGGGCTGCGTGCCGACGAACCGCGGACCCGCTAGCGCCGCCACGACCGCGATGATGAGGAGACAGGCGATGAGCTCGATCAGCGTGAAGCCGCGCATCAGGTCGATCCCCTGAAGGTCCGCAGGGTGCGAGCCCGCGCACGGCGCGCCAGGGCTCGAGGCTCAGCACCCCCCGACGATCTGCGGATTACCGCTGCCGAGGTTCGCCTGGACAGTCGCGATCGTGGGCTCGGAGTTCGCGGCTGCCGCCCTGTAGGTCGCCTCGCAGGTCGCCGGCTTCGGCGCGCCGTTCAGCTGAAAGTTGCCCGCGCCGTTGCTCGTGAAGGTGCCCGCAAGCCCGTTCGCCGTCACCGTGCCCGCCGCGAGGAGCGAGCCGATCGAGGCCGCATTCGGATAGCCGTTCGTGAACGTGATGGTCTGGCCGTCGATGGTGATCGGCGCCGCCGGTGCGCCCTGCGCGAGCCACACGCCGTGAGCCATGGATGCCGCGCTGCGCAGCGTTCCGACCATCGAGTTCACCGAGGCGATGCGCGCCTGCTGGTCAAGCCCCATGAAGCGCGGCACGGCGAAGGCGGCGAGGACGCCGAGGATGATGATGACGACGACGAGCTCGATGAGCGTGAAACCGCTCTGTGAGGCGGGGCGCATGGGGGGGTGACTCCAGGATGAAGGATTCATGACTGATGCAATGATAATGAGGCGGCGCGTGAAGCTTGAGCGCCACATAATGAACGCGTGAAGCGCATCCGTGCCGTATGCAGATCCGTGACGCGGCTCACGGTGAGGACCGCGCTCAATGGGGACCGCCGACCTGCCCGATCAGGTTCCACATCGGCAGGAACACCCCGAGCGCGAGGATGAGCACCATGCCGCCGATGCACACCAGCAGCAGCGGCTCGAACGCCGCGCTCAGCGCCTTCAGGCTGTAGTCGACCTCGCGCTCGTAGAAGCCGGCCACCTCCTCGAGCAAGGCCGGCAGCTCGCCGGTCTCCTCGCCCACCGCGATCATCTGCAGGACGAGCGGGGGAAAGATTCCGGCGGCGCCTGCGGCGCGGGCGAGCGGCTCGCCGCGCTCGACGGCTTCGCGGAGCCCCTCGAGATGCTCGGCGATTTCGTCGTTGCCGGCGCTGCGCGCCAGCGTCACGAGTGTCTCGAGCATGGGCACACCGGCCGCGAGGGAAACCGAGAGCGTGCGTGTCACGCGTGCGAGGACTGCTTGATGAGTGAGTTTGCCGATCACGGGAATGCGCAGCTTCAAGCCGTGCCAGACTCGCCGGCCCCGCGTCGTGCGCACCGCTTGGCGCAGACCGAGCGCGATGAGCACGCTTGCGGCGAGGCCGATGTGCCAGAAGTGCTGGGCGAGATCCGAGGCGCCGATGAGGACGCGCGTCGGCCAGGGCACGTGGTTCCCGAGCGCGCGAAACAGCGGTGCGAACCTGGGAATCACAAACGTCGTCACGATGCCGATCGCGACCGCGATGGCGAACATCACGATGAGCGGGTAGCGCACGGCACCCTTCACGCGGTCGTGGATGTCCTGCTCGTGGGCAAGGTGCTGCCCGAGGCGCAGAAACGAGTTCTCGAGCGTGCCGGTCTGCTCGCCGACGGCGACCATGCCGACGTATAGGGGCGAGAAGACTCGCGGCTGCAGTCCGAAGCTCTGCGCAAGCGTGCGGCCGCCCTCGAGGCTCGCAATGATCTCCTCGAGCGCGACGCGCAGCGTCGCATTGCGCGTCGAGGCAGCCAGTCCGCGCAGCCCGCGCAGCAGCGGAATCCCCGACTTCGTGATCGTGAACATCTGGCGCGTGAAGAAGATGAGATCGGCGGTCGAGGGCTTGCCGAACCCCAGGCGCCGCGCAAGCTCGCTCAAGTCGGTGCCGGGCCCGAGGCCGGAGGCGCTCGCCGCGACCGCGGAGACGATGTCGATCGGGGTGATGCCGCCCTGCGCGAGGTGCACCGCGACACCGTCAGCGGAGTCGGCCTCCATGCGGCCCTTGACCGGCTCGCCGCGCGCCGAGCGTCCGGTGTAGGCATAGACCGTCATTCGCGGCGCGTCCCGGGCGCTGCGCTCGCGCGCTCGCCCTCGCCCTCGCCCTCGCTCAGGGCATCAACGAGCAGGCCATCCGGCGAGCCGGCGGCGAACGGCGAGCGCCAGGAGGCGGTGACGCCGCTCAGGTCCTCTGCCTCCTCGAGTCCGCTCGTGACCGCCATCGCCTCGGCGAGCGTCGTGACGCCGCCCACCGCAAGATCGAGCGCCGCCTGGGTGAGCGAGCGGTAGTCGGGACGGCTGTGCGCGACGTCATCGAGCTCCTTAAGCTCCCCGCGCCGGATCGCATCGGCAAGGCTGCGATCGATCTCGAGGAGCTCGTATACGGCGACCCGGCCGCGGTATCCCGACATGCCACAGTAGGTGCAGCCTTCGCCCGCCTTGAGCTGCGTAGCCTGCGCCCGCGAGCCCACGCGGGCGGCGAGCCAGGCGCTCTCCTGGGCGCTCGGCTCGACCGGACGAGCGCAGTTGACGCACACGCGCCGCAGCAGCCGCTGCCCCACGATGCCGTGAACCGCGGCGGCGATCATGAACCCCGCGGCGCCCATGTCGAGGAGTCGGTGAATCGTTGCGATGGCGCTGATCGTGTGCAGCGTCGAGAGCACGAGGTGTCCGGTGATCGCGGCGCGCAGCCCAATATCGACGGTCTCCCGATCGCGCATCTCCCCGACGAGGATGATGTCGGGGTCCTGCCGCAGCGTCGTGCGCAGGACCCGGGCGAAATCGAGGCCGATCTTTGCGTTGACCTGCACCTGGGTCACGCGCTCGAGCCGATACTCGACCGGATCCTCGACGGTGATGAGCTTGCTGTCGCTGCGGTTCAAGGCACTCAATGCGGAGTAGAGAGTCGTCGTCTTGCCGCTGCCCGTGGGACCGGTGACGAGCACCATCCCCGCGCTGTGCTCGATCAGGCGGCGGAAGCGGCGCAGGAGCGGCGCCGGCATGCCGAGCTCCTCGAGCTTGAGCAGGCTCGCCGACTGATCGAGCAGGCGCATCACCATCGACTCCCCGTGCTGCGTCGGCATCGTTGAGACGCGCACGTCGAGCGCCTTGCCCGCGATCTTCACCGAGAAGCGACCGTCCTGGGGCAGGCGCTTCTCGGCGATGTCGAGTCCGCTCATCAGCTTCAGGCGCGTCACGAGTGCGCTCGAGACGCGCCGGCCTTCGATCACCTGCTCCTGCAGGTTCCCGTCGACGCGCTGGCGCACGCGCAGCACGCTCTCCGCAGGCTCGATGTGGATGTCGGAGGCGCGGACCTGGATCGCATCGTGAAAGATCGTCTGGATGAGGCGCACGACCGGCGCATCGGGCGAGCCTTCCTCCGCGGCGAGCTGCTCGATGTCGATGTCCGTCTCTCTCAGCTCTTCGCCCACCTCGTGCGCGATCGAGGCGATCTCATCGGTGCGCCGGTAGAGGGCATCCATTACCTGCATGAGATCCGCGTCCTTGACGAGCGCGATCGTGAGCGGCCGCTTCAGGCGCGCTGCGAGCTCGTCATACGCGAAAAGATCGGTGGGGTCCGCCATGCCCACGAGCAGGCCCTTCGCATCCTCCTGCAGCACGAGCGCGCGGAAGCGCCGGGCGTGCACCTCGGCAAGCAGGCGCACGGTCGAGGGGACGAGCTGCAAATGGCGCACATCGATGAAGGGAATCTGCAGGTGGCGCGCGAGCTCCTCGTGAAAGGCCTGCTCGCTGAGGTAGCCGAGATCGCTCAGCACGCGCCCGAGCTTGCGTCCGGTGCGCTTCTGCTCGGCGAGCGCGCTCTTCAGCTGCTCCTCGGTGATGAGCTGGCGCTCGAGCAGCAGCTCCCCGACGCGTACTCGCCGGCGTCTTGGGACGTTCACGGCAGGCCTGCGCCGGAGCCCGGGGCCGTGGGCGCGCCGCCGCCCGCCGGCGTCGGCGTCGGCGTCGGCGTCGGCGTCGGCGCAGGATAGTCGAACTTGCCGAGCCCCGCCCGGTCGTTGAGCTCCTCGATCTGTCGACCGGGTTCGCTCACGAGCCCCGCCCAGCTGCTCTCGTTCACGATGAGTGGGCGCAGCAGGATCACGAGCTCGACTGTCTGTCTCTCGTTCTGGTCGCTGCGGAAGACCTTGCCGAGCCCAGGAATGCTGCCGAGCACCGGGACCTTGTAGGCGACCTTGTTCACCTTCTCGCGCATGAGCCCGCCGATGATCACGAGCTGCCCGCTGCGAGCACGCACGATGCTGTCGGACTCGCGCACCTCGCTCAGCGCGAGCGGGATTGAATTGAGCGCGCCGTTCACGGTGAGGTTCTTCACCTGGTCGGTGACCTCGCTGATGGTCGGATGCACGTGAAGGGTGACGGCGTCGTCCGGGCCGATCTCAGGCGTCACATCGAGTGCGACACCGGAGAAGAACGGCGTGAGCTGCACGTTCTGCGTGAGGGTGGCGGCGGTTCCGATGCCGGTCGTCACGTTGCTCTGGACGCCCGTCACGAAGAACTCATCCGTTCCCGCCTTGATGATCGCGAGCTGGTTGTCGAGCGTCGAGACGCGCGGGCTCGAGAGCACACGAGTGCGGCCCTGGGAGCTCAAGAGCTCGAGGAGCGTGCCAAAGTCCTTGAAGTTGGCGGCGATCGTGAAGGCCCCGCCGAGCGTCGAGCTCACGAGCCCGGCCACACTGGGATTCGGCACGTTCGAGGTCGGGTTCAACGGCCCGATGAGGGCCGGATTGTTGGTCGGGGTGAGGGGATTGCCGGCGAAGCCCTGGGGCGGGGCCGTCACGCCGACCGTGTAGTTGCTGTTGCCCCGCTGCAGCACCGCGGCCCAGTTGATGCCGGCCTGGTAGGCATCGTTGAGGTCCACCTCGATGATCTTCGCCTCGAGCACCACCTCGCGCGTGACGATGTTGGAGGTCTGCTGGAGATACTCGCGCACCTCGCGCAGCTCGCTCGGCAGCGCCTTGACGATGATGAGGCCCGACTGCGGGTTCACCACGACGCTGCGGCCCGCCTTGTCGCCGATGATCTGATGCAGGTTCTGCTCGACGCTCGTCCAGAAGTCCGAATCGACTCGGGTGAGCACGCTCGTACCCGTCACATTGAGCGGGCGGCCCTGGGCATCGACCGTTGGCGTGGACTGCTGGGCGCCGGCGGTGACGGTGTTGCCGCCATACTCGGAATTGTTGCCGCTCTGGGTCACTTGGCCCGAGCTGATGCTCGTGTTCGAGATGCCATAGCGCTGCAAGTCGAGATAGCTCAGGTGAAACACGCGCGTCTGGATGCCGGCCGGCAGCACGAAGAATCCGCCGGCGATGCGCCGCCAGTCGTAACCGTACATCTCGCGCGTCGCATTGAGTACCTGCTCGACGGTGACGTGCCGCAAGCGCAGCGTGATCCGGCCGCTCACGTCCGGATGCACGAGCATGTTGTAGGGCGTGCCCTCGACGAGACCCTGGAAGAACGCCTGTGCGGGCGCGTTCTCCACCATCACGTCGAAACGCGCCTCCGTATCCGCTTGCGCCCGCGCACTGGCGGCGGGCGCGGGGGCCTGCGCGCGGACCGCCACGGCGGCGAGCCCGACGGCGCAGGCGGCAAGGATCATCCGAAGCTTTCTCATGGCAGATCATTCCCCAGAAGCAGAGCATGCCGGACGGCGACCGTCGCGACCGTGAGGCGCGCGAAGCCGCTGCGCCCGTGTCGGAAGTAGCGCACGCCCTCGGCGGTCACCTCCTCGATCCGGGTGTCGCCGAGGCGATCGCCGGCACGCACGATGCGACCGTCCACGATCGCGATGCGTGACCCCTCACGCAGGATCACCGCCTCGACGTGCAACGCGTCGCTCGTGACCGCGGCAGCCGCCGAGGGGGGCCGTGTGGGATCGACCAGTCTCTCCCCGGCGCGCGCGCCGGCGGCGCCGGCGATGAGAGCCGCGGCGAGACAGGCACGGGGACAAAGAGAGCGCGTGCTCACAGGCCGATCCATTCGTTCGCCATGCTGACAGTGCCCACTTCGAGCCGGACCTCATTGATCGGGTAGTGGGTCGTCGTGAGCTCGAGACGCCGCCAATAGAAGCGCCAGGGCAGCGCCTCGAGCGCACGGAGATAAGCGAGGATGTCGAGATAGTTCCCCTGCACGACGATCTCGACCGTATGTAGGTAAGGGCGCGGAATGCCTGGGGGCACAACCGAGTTCGCATCGTCGGGGAGCGGAGTCGCGTGCAGGTAGCGCAGGCTCACGAGCTTGACGCTCGGCTCGCGGGTGAGGACATCGCGCAGCACTTGCATCATGCGCTGCGGTGGGATCATGCCGGCCGCCCGCGAGGCCAGCGCCGCGTCCGTCGCGGCGAGACGGGCCTTGAGCTCGGCGGCGTGCCGGGTTTGCTCCGCGATGGGATCCGACGTGCTCGCGGCGAGTGCCGCGTTCGCCGCCCCGTCCATCTCGGACTTCAGTGTCGCGAGCTCGAGCGACAGCTGCTTGCGCCGCGCATCGACCGAGCTCATGAGAAGGAACTGGAAGGCGCCGATGAGGACGGCGAGCGTGGCGAGGATAACGAGCCCGCGCTCGCGCAGCGACAGCTGGTCGAACCGAGCGAGCAGCGCATTGAGGACGCGCACGAGCTTCACAAGCGCTGATCCGCTGCCGCGGTGCGGAGCGACTCGCTCTCCACGCGGAAGTTGAAGTGCCGGCTCGGCTGGGAGCCCGCATTCGGCCTCTCGGCGAGCGGCTTGGGGGCTTCTCGCGCGATGACGAAATCGTCGAACCGAACGCCCGCGAGAGCCCGCTCGGCCGCGAGGCCCTCGAGGTAGCGGGGGACAAGTTCCGGATCAAGCGCCGAGCCGTCGACGCTCATCGCACCGTTGAGTCCGGAGAGGACGAGGTGGTTGAGCCACAGCCCCTCGACCGGCCGGCGTGCGAGCGCGGCGAGACGCGCGGAGAAGCCCGTGACTTGGCCGGCGGCGCCCTGCCGCAGCAGCTCGAGTGCACGCGCATGCATGTCGAGCACGGCGCTGAGGCTCTTGAGGCGCGCATTGAGCTGCTCGGGGCTCACGGCGGCGGCGCGCGCAGCCCCGAGCGCCGCGATCGTCGCGCTCTGTTGCTGCTGCTCGCGGCGCAGCGTCTCGATCGCGCGCCCGAGATGCTCGACGCGCCAGACGCCGTACCCCCACACTCCGAGCAGACCCGCGCAGACCGCGGCGGCGAGCAGTCCCGCGGTGGCCGCCGCGAAGGGCGCGAGCTCGCCGGCACGCTCTGCCCCGCTCGGCTGATAGAGATTCACCTGCTGGCGCAGCGCGCTCACAAGCCGTCCCGATCCGTGCGCAGCGCCGCACCGAGCGCGATGAGGCCCGGAAAGCGCGTGTCGGGCTCGATTCCCGGAGTGACCTCGAAGAGCTTGCGTACGTCGAAGAGCTCGGTGTTGAGTCCGGTCGCGCTGTGCAACGGTCCGAGCAGGCGCGCGGCGCGCTCATCGCCCGAGGCGATGACGATGTCGCCGATCGGCTCCTGGTCGTAGTGGCTCTCGTAGTAATCGAGGGACCGCTGCACCTCGACCGCGAGCGCCTGCGTCTGCCCGTCTGCCTCGGGGGCGCCATCGATCGCGAGTGTCTCCATGCGCCGTGCGAGCTCGATGCGGCGCGCGAGATAGAGCGTGCGTCCGCAGGTCAACACGAGCTGCGCGAACCCCTCGCCAAGCGCAAGAAGCGCGACACCCTGCTCGTCCTGCGGCAGGAGCGCGCTCACGTTACGCAGGCACAGCTCCGGAATGTCGATCACATCGAAGCTGCGCACGCGCGGCTTCACGAGGTCGACGATGCGCCGCACCGCCTCCGCGCGTGCCGCCACGGCGAATATCATGCGCGTCTCGACATAGCGCGCATGCTCCGGAATCTCGAAGACGTCGACGACGGCGTCGCTCACCGGAAACTGGATGAGGTCGCGCAGCTTCCAGCGTACGGCGCCGCGCAGCTCGCTACGCTCGACGTCTGGAGCCTCGATCTGCACGAGCTGATAGTCCTCGGCGCAGAGCACTGCGCTCACGGGCGCATGCGCAAGTTCGCGGCTGTGGTTCAAAGGCGCGAGCACGTGCTCGGCGCGAATCTCGATCGCGGGGTGAACGGCGCAGTGGCGCAGCTCCCGCCGCCCGGAGCGCGTCGTGCGCACGATCGCGAGCGCGGTCTCGCGCTCGCCCGGCACGAAGCCGACGTGCCAGCCCATACGACGCGTTCTCTGCAGCAGCGACAACATCCGATTCGCCTCGCGCAACTCGCCGCCCAAGGAGCGAGCGACCCCCTCCCTGGATGGAAGGGACTCATTGGGGACCTTGTCGCATTCCGGGGGCGAACGGGGCGTGAGAAACTTAACGAATTGCGACCGCGTTTAACGAAATGCGGGGGAAGTGGGTACTGGCTCACATGCTGCGTGCCCATTGACGGCCTGCTGCGGCGCGCCTCGGCCTCGGGAAATGGTCGGCATACGGGCACTTTTTGGGCCGAATCGCGCGGCGGCATGGATTACAGGCGCCTGCCGCTCATGCCCAGCGGGCGCGGCCTTTGCTGCTGGTGGGGTCTCAATAAAGGCAAGCGCTCGATCGCCATTGCGGCAGATACTGGATTGGCCCGGTCGGATCGAAGTCGCGTGCGAATGCGGTGTCGTGACACGCGCGGAACGGCTGCACAGATTCAAGAGGCCGTAGGGTCGCCTTCATCCTGACGGCGAACATCAATCGGCGCCATCTCACGGCGCCGAGGGGCGCGTGTGCGGATTCTCGGGCTCCTCACTCGGCGTCGGAGCTATCCGTGAGCGGCGTTGAGAGTTCGGTTTGCCGACCGGCGCAGGCATGCGGTATAAGATCCGTTATAACTGCTGGACGCCCGACGGCATCCGGCTTACACCATTTGATCCGGATTTCGCCAAGGCCATCGAGTCCACGCGCCACTACATGCGCCGGCATCGTAATGCAATGAATGATCTCGCGAAGCGGTGACGACACCGAAGTGGTTGACGACTGCAATCGTCACGGCGATCCATGAGATCTACATTTGCGTTCGGGCTCAGCGCACGGAGAACCGGGGCGGGGCCAAGGATCAAATCATCTGAGGGTTGACGATCATGATGAACACCGCTTCACTGTTCTCCCTCGAAGGACGAGTCGCACTGGTCACGGGGGGCTCCCGCGGCATCGGTCGGATGATTGCGGAAGGGTTCCTCGCGCAGGGGGCGCGCGTCTACATCGCCGCACGGACTGCCGAGGAATGTGCCCAAACGGCCCGTGAGCTTGGGGATCGCTGCCATGCTCTACCGGCAGACCTGTCAACCGTGGAGGGAGCAACGGTTCTCGCAGCGGCCTTTCGGGCGCGAGAGCGGTCGCTGGACATTCTGGTGAACAATGCGGGGGCAGCCTGGGGCGCCTCGTTCGATGAGTTTCCGGAGCGCGGGTGGGATAAGGTCTTCGACATCAACGTGAAGGCGCCATTTTTCCTGACACAGGCACTGCATACGGAGCTCAAGGCAGCGGCGCGTCCCGAGCGTCCCGCAAAAGTGATCTGCATCGGGTCCGTCAACGGCTTGGCCGTTAGTTCCTGGGAAACCTACAGCTACCAGGCCTCTAAAGCCGCAGTACATCAGCTGGCTAGAAAAATGGCGGCACGGCTGATCGCCGATCACATCGTGGTCAATGCGATCGCGCCAGGGGCCTTCCCTTCGAAGATGAACCGAGCCGCGCGTGATCACGCAGACGCCTATGTCACGGCGATTCCGGCCCGCAGGATCGGTCGGCCCGAGGATATCGCCGCTGCAGCGATCTATTTGGCTGGCCGGGGCGGCGATTACGTCGTCGGCGAAGTGCTTGCCGTGGACGGTGGTGTGACCTATGCGAATCCTCAGGACACGGTCGAACCGTGAATCCGTAGTGATTTCGGCAGGTGGGGCGCCCACTGCCTCTGCGCGGCTATTCGCGATACTCTGGATTCGATCGATCGAGTTTTCGCAGCAGACCCGGCCATACGAGGCTGCTTCCCAATCCTCGCGTCACCTCGCGGGCGGCGGTCCGAATGCCGGCGAGAATGGGGGCGGCTATCCGGATCATTTCCTGTCCGCCGCTTTGAGCACGCACTTGGATGGCGCACGCGGATTCGAAGATATACATGTAGAGGAAGGCAGCGGCCGGCGATGAGCCAGCCGTCAGGAGCCCGTGATTGCGCAGCATCAAGTAAGCCATATCGCCGAGGTCCGCGACCAGGCGCGGCTGTTCGGCGGGATTGAGCGCGACGCCCTCGTAGTCGTGATAGGCCAACGACGCAAGCACGAACAGCGACTGCTGTGAAATCGGCAGCAGCCCCTGCTTCTGTGTCGCCACGGCGACGCCGTTGAGCGAATGCGTGTGCATCACGCATGCGACATCCTCGCGGGCCGCGTGAATGCAGCTGTGAATCGTGAACCCGGCCGGATTGATTTCGTACGGCGAGTCCATGACCTTGCGCCCCTCGAGATCGATCTTGATGAGGGAGGAAGCCGTGATTTCCTCGAACATCATCCCGTACGGATTGATCAGAAAGTGATGCTCGGACCCGGGAACGCGCGCCGACACGTGCGTGAAGACGAGGTCATCCCAGCCGTAAAGCGCAACGAGCCGATATGCGGCCGCGAGATTCACGCGCATGTCCCACTCGGCGGCGCTGACTTGTTCTCTCACCGAGGTCGCCGGGTTCATGAGACAGCTCCCAGCGCTTCGACTCGAGGCGCATCGCTGAAGCGCGCCAGATGATGATCGGCATCGCCGAATGTCATGTCGATCATCGTGAGGCGCTTGAAGTAATGGCTGACCTTGAGCTCATCGACGACGCCCATCGCGCCGTGCAGCTGGACGGCCTGCTGGCCGACGAAGCGCGCGGCCTGTCCTACGTAGGCCTTGGCGCCTGATATGGCGCGGCGACGAGCCGCCGGCTCGTCGTTCCCGGCTTGGAT
>JBOHZR010000370.1:0-4185 GCA_050738595.1 Steroidobacteraceae bacterium
GGCCGGCGCGCTCGACACGCGTGCGTTCCCGCTCGCATCGGCCGCCAGGGTGCTCGCCGCGGGTCCGGCAATCGCGGGATCGGCGCCGATCCCACCGAGGAGCATTCCGAGCGTGATGATCGTCGCGATTCTGAATTTCACAGCCAGCCCCGGCGTGCGAGCAGCCCGACGAGCAGCAGCATCGGCAGCAGCAGCCACACGCCCTCGTTGCGCCACTTCGCGAGCACCGTCCCCGACCGAGTGAAGTCCACATCGAGAGCGTAGGCGCGCGCAGCATGCAATGTGTCGAGGAGGCTCGGCAATCCGGCGAGCGTCACGAAGCGGCCTCCGCCTGCTGCGGCGAGCTGCCTCAGCGCCTCGCCCCGCATGCGGCTCACCATGATACTGCCGAGCTCGTTGCGCACGAAGTTCCCTGCGGAATCGCGGCGCGGCGCGCCGCTCGTCGTGCCGATCCCGACGACATTGACCGTCACGCCCTGCCGGGCGAGGCTCGCTGCGGTGAGCAGCGCGCGCTCATCGTCGTCGAAGCCGTCGGCGAGCACGACGACCTGACCGCGCGCGGCATGGCCGGCGCGCAGCAGCCGCAGCGCCTCGATCAACGCCGGCGCCACGTCGTGTCCGGACTCCGGCATCAACCTCGGCGAGAGCGGCTCGAGGAGCGTGCGCACGGTCGCCACGTCGGTCGTAAGTGGTGTGACGGTATAGGGCTCGCCGGCGAACACGACGAGCGCCACCCGCGCGTCCTGCGCGGCATTCAGCAGGTCGGCGACGGCAAAGCGCGCACGCGTGGCGCGATCCGGAGCGAGATCGCCCGCCGACATCGAGGGCGACAGATCGAGCAGCAGCACCCACGATGCCGGGGCCCGATAGCCGTTGCTCGATTCGAGCTGCCAGGCGGGTCCTGCGAGCGCGAGCGCACCGAGCACCCAGGCGAGCCCGACGAACAGCCACGGCGAGAAGCCACGCCCTGCACGGCTCAGACGCAGCGCCGGGAGCAGATGCGCGTCGATGAGTCTCGCCCACGCCCCGTCGGGATCCCGGTCGCGCCGCGCGGCCCAAATCGCGAGCGCCACGAGAGGCAGGAGCGCAAGCAGCCATGCTGGGTGCAGGAAATGGAAGTTCTGCAACGCGCTCATGCCCAGCCGCCCCGGCCGGCCCAGGCTGCCGGCACACTGATGAGCAGCGCGAGCGCAAGCGGCCAGCCGAACCACTCAGCGCGTGGGCGCAGCCACTGGCGATTGCCGCGCGTCGGCTCGAGCTCGTCGATGCGGCCATACACCCGCTCGAGAGAGGAATCATCCGTCGCACGGAAGTATTCCCCGCCGGTGAGCTGCGCGATCGCTTTCAAAGCCCCTTCATCGAGGTCCGTGTTCCCCGCCGAGAGTCCGTAATAGCCCTCGCCGGCTGCAGCACCGACGCCGATGGTATAGATCCTGAGACCGGTCTCCGCGGCCATGTGCGCGGCTTCGAGCGGCGGCATGACACCCGCGTCGTTCTGTCCGTCGGTGAGCAGGATCAGCACGGTCTGGTGCAGCGCGCCCGCATCGCCGTCGGCGCGCAGCCGCTTGATGGCGAGGCCGATCGCATCGCCGATTGCCGTCTCGGTACCCGCGACCCCGACCACCGCATCGTCGAGAAAGCGATGGACCGTCTGAAGGTCCGCGGTGAGCGGTGCCTGCAGGTAAGGCCGAGTGCCGAAAAGAATGAGACCGATACGATCCCCGCGGCGCTGATCGATGAAGCGTCCCGCCACCTCCTGCACCACCTGCAGCCGGCTGCGGCCCCCGGCCATGTCCTGGATCGCCATCGACCCCGACACGTCCACCGCGAGAAGCAGCCGCCTCCCGCTCGTCGGGGCGGGAATCGGCTCGCCGAGCCACTGCGGCCGCATGGCCGCGAGCACCAGCAGTATCCACACGAGGGCGTAGAGGAGCCGCCGCCAGCCGAGCCCGTTCGCGGCGCCCGCATCGCCCGCTGCGACCCCGTCCGCGAACGGGACATACATGGCGCTGCCGCGCGCCTCCGCGGGCCGCCACAGGAGGTAGCTCAGCAGGGGCAAAGGCAGGAACGCGGCCATCCAGGGCCAGGCGAAGTGGATCACGCGCGCTCCGCCACGGGCACGGCGGATGTGGGGCCGCTCCGCCGGATGAGCTGGGCCGCCGCGGCGACCCAGCGGTCCCGATCGTGCCGATCCGCGGGACGGCCTCCGAACGCTGCGGCAAGCAGGGACCGCCCGGTTTCTCCCGCGAACGACTCCGCGCCGCACGCGGCGGCAAACTCGAGCCAGCGCTGGCCCGTCAGCCGCGCCACCCGTGCGCCCCCGTGAAGCGCGACGGCGTGCCGGCGCAGCAGGCTCTCGATGGCCCGCGCCGCCTCGGGCCCTTCAAGGGGACTCGCGCGAATGAACCGCAGCTCGCGCATCGCCGCGCGCCGCAGGCAGCGCCGAGGCTCGCGCCACCATCTCGCGACCGAGATCACGAGCGCCGTGAGCGCGAGCCCGCATCCGATGAGCAGCCACCAGCCGACGGCCGGCGGGAACCAGCCCGCGCGCGGCGGCGCATGATCCGCCGCGAGCTGAGCGAGCCAACCCGCGTTCATGCCGTCACCCACCGCCGCGCTTCGGTGCCCCTTGCCGCCCCCGGACCGAGCTCCCGCCCGAGAGTCTCCTCGACCGGGTGAGAGGTATCGAGACGCGTGAGCGACGCACCGAGAAATCCCGCGAGGGCCCGGACGCGCTCGGCGCGCTGGCGCCAGGATGCGAGCCAGTGAGCGCGCACGCGCGCGCCCTCCAGCAGCCGCACGCGCCCTGGCACGCCGGCCCGGAAAAGGCCGTTCGGAAGCCCCTGTTCCTCGAGTGGATCGACGACCCAGAAGAGCCGGCACTCTGCGCGGCCCGCCAGGGCCGACCAGCCCTCATCGCCCGCGGTACCGACTCCCGCGAAGTCGCTCACCGCGAAGATGATGCTGCCCGAGCGGGCGAGCGGTGCGAGTGCATCGAGCGCGTCGGTGAGGGCGTGAGCTGCCGCTCCGCCCGGCGCGCGCGGCTGCAGCTCGCAAAGCGCCGCGAGCAGCGGCAGCACACCCGCATCCCGCGACCGCGCCGGCAGCACGCGCCTGCCTTGAGCGCCTGTGATGACTGCCCCGATCCGGTCCCCGCCGAGCGCGGCCACCCACGCGAGCAAGGCCGCTGCGCGCACGACGGCGGCCGATTTGAGCTGCCGCCGGGACCCAAAGAACAGCGAGGCGTTGAGATCGACGAGCAGCCAGACGGGACGCTCACGCTCTTCGCGGAAAAGTTTAGTGTGCGGGCGTCCCCGCCGCGCGGTGACGCGCCAGTCTATGGTGCGCGGATCATCACCCGCCACGTACTGACGCACTTCCTGAAACTCGAGCCCGCGGCCGCGATGCGCGCTCGCATGAGCTCCGCTCATCAGCTCCCTCGCACGCCGCCGGGGCGCGAGGGCGAGACCCTGCGCCGGGCCGCGCAGCGCGATGAGCTCCGTGAGCTCCGGAACCGTCATGGCGCAGGGACTTTCGCGAGCAGCTCCTCCACACAGGCTTCCGCGCTCACGCCCCGCGCCTGCGCGGCGTAGTCGAGCAGCAGACGGTGACGCAGAGCGTCCGGGGCGACACCCTGAACGTCCTCGGGGCTCACGAAATCCCGCCCATCGAGCCATGCCATCGCGCGGGCGCCGCGCTCGATCGCGAGCGCGGCGCGCGGGCTCGCTCCCCACCGCAGCCACTCCCCGAGCCGCGCGCTGTAGGGCTCGGGGTTGCGCGTCGCATGCACGAGCGCGGCAATGTACTCGGCCACAGGCTCGCTCAGCGTGAGCTCGAGTACCTCGCGCCGCGCGGCAAACACGGCTTCCTGCGTGAGAAGCTCTCGCGGGGGCGGCAGCTCCCGCTGCGCGATCGCCTCGCGGCGCGCGAGATCCATGATGACGAGCAGCGTGTCGCGATCCGGATAGTCGACCCGCGTATGGAGCATGAAACGGTCGAGCTGCGCCTCGGGCAAAGGGTAGGTGCCCTCCTGCTCGATCGGATTCTGCGTCGCCATCACCAGGAAGAGCGGTGGCAGCGGATAGGTTGCGGCGCCGACGCTGACCTGCCCCTCCGCCATGGCCTCGAGCAGCGCGGATTGCACTTTGGCCGGCGCCCGGTTGACCTCGTCGGCCAGGATCAGGT
>JBOHZR010000371.1:0-10263 GCA_050738595.1 Steroidobacteraceae bacterium
TGATGGGCAGACTGGTGGCCAACGATTCCGATTCCTACCGCTATCTCGCCGAGTCGATCCGCATGCACCCGGATCAGGAAGCGCTCGCCGCGATGATGCGCACGGCCGGCTGGGAGGACTGCTCGTACTTCAATCTCAGCGGCGGCATCGTCGCCGTGCACCGCGGGTTCAAATATTGAACCGGTGCGACGCCAAACCTACGCTAAACCTTCAGCAACTCAACGTTCGGCAACCGAGCCGCGATGTCGTCAAATGTGATCATCGGCGCGCGGCCAGCCGATCCGCACTGCCCGGCGTGCATGCAGTCGGCGAAATCCGCAGAGCCTTGCCGATACAGGCTCAGAGCTCGCTCGAGTGCGGGCTCGTCCTGGAACTCGAGCTCCTGCGTCTCGAGCAGCGCGTTGAACACGCCAAGAACGGTCCACTTATCGAGCTCATAGCGCGAGCGCAACACCCATTCGAGTTCGAGCATCACCGTGCTCGGTACGAACAGGGGCGATCGCAGATCGCGAACCTCCTTGAATAGCCTTTGCACCCGCATCACCTGCCGCGGGTCGTCCTCCACGATCCACCGCACCAGCACGTTCGTGTCGAGGCCAGGCATTACCGGCGACCGATATTCATATCCTCGATGGCGACGGGTCGCCTTCTACCCCGCGCAGGCTTCAGAATGCCCTTGAGTTCGAGGATGGAGCGTCGCTTGGCCCGAAACACCGTCGTGCCGTCATCAAGCTGTGTGAAGACGACGCGCTCGCCGGCAGTTAAACCCATTGCCCTGCGGATCTCCGCCGGGATGGTGACCTGCCCCTTGCTGGTGACGGTTGCCTCGGACATATCATATCCCCTTACATCAGTTTAAATTGTAAGGCAACGTGCCGGGCACTGCAATTCCCGCCACGCAATCCCAAGCGGACGCCGGGATGACGCAGACGCTCAGCCGGGATAGATCATCACCGCGCGCCGCTCCTCGAGCCAGGCTGCCTCCTCGGGCGCCGCGAGCGCATCCAGGTCGGCGGGCGTTGCGGCAAGATCATCAATCCACTTGCGCAGCAGCTCGCTCCCGTTGATCACGTCGAAGGCGAGGCGCGCCGTCTCGTACTCGTAAGGAAAGTCGCGCCAGAGGGCGTAATCCGGCGCGAGCTCGCGCAGCGCCTTGAGCGCAAGCGCCACGAGCCTCCAGGGCCGAAAGGCGCGCGCATCGTAGGCCGGATCGTCCACGTGCAGCTGAATGCCCGCGCAGAGCTTGCCCGCATGCTTGTGAAACGTCGGCTCGAACCAGCAGCTGCGCAGCCGGCAGCCGGCGAGCCACTGTGGCGCAAGCCTCCGCATGCGCGCGAGCAGCGCCCCGGCATCGATGTCCGGTGCGCCGAGCAGCTCGAGCGGCCGCGTGGTTCCGCGGCCTTCGGAGAGCGTCGTGCCCTCGATCATGACCGTGCCCGCGTAGCAGCGCGCCATCCAGAGGTTGGAGGCGTTGGGACTCGGATTGACCCAGCTGCGCTCCTCGAGCGGCCAGCCATGGCCGGGAGGCGCATCGGGCCGCCAGCCATCCATCTCGATGACCCGGCAGTCGACATCGAGCTCGAGCGTGCGGATGAACCAGCGCGCGAGCTCCCCGAGCGTGAGGCCGTGCCGCATCGGCAGCGGCCCCGCGCCTACGAAGCTCTCCCAGCCGGGGCGCAGCGTGAGCCCCTCCACCTCCCGCCCCGCTGGATTCGGCCGATCGAGCACCCACACCGACTTGCCGTGCCGCGCGGCTTCCTCGAGCACGTAGCGCAGCGTCGTGATGAAAGTGTAGATGCGGCAGCCCACGTCCTGCAGATCGATGAGGATCACATCGAAACAATCCATCATCTGCGGGGTGGGACGGCGCACCTGGCCATACAGACTGAACACCGGGATGCCGTGCACGGGGTCGGTGAAATCCGCCGACTCGACCATATTGTCCTGTTTGTCGCCGCGCAGACCGTGCTGCGGTCCGAACGCAGCCGAGAGGCGGATGTCGCCGCAGGCGGCGAGTGCATCCAGAGCGTGCGTGAGATCCCGCGTGACCGACGCCGGATGCGCGAGCAGCGCGACGCGGCGGCCGGCAAGCGGCGCGCGAAGCTGCGCCTCGCAGAGCAGGCGATCGACGCCGAATTGCATCATGACTCGATCTCGATGAATCCGCCGGGGTGGTGGAAATCGGGTCTGCCCGATGGGTGCTTCAGAGCCCAGTAGGCGAGCCGCCCATCGGCATCCTCGATGACGGCGGCCAAAGCGAGGCGAACCCGCGCGCCCATGAATGACCCGGCCCACGCGTGGGCGCGCACACGCCAGCGGCCGCCACCCGCGTCGCGCTCGAGGGCGATCACCGGCGCTGCCACGACCTCGAGCGGCCTCATGCCGCTGCGATAGCCGTCGAACACGTACCCGGCCCACTCACCCGAAGGCGAGAAATTGAGCTCGACGTACGGGCCGAGAGGAGCCCCCGCGTGAGCCGCCGCTTGCGCGTGAGCCGCCGCTCGCGCGCGATCCACCGCTTGCGCGCGGTCCACCGCTTGTGCCCGCTCTGCCGCGAGTTGCGCTGCGCGCTCGCGCGCGATGAACGCCTCGAAGCACGTGTGGCGCCACAAGCCGTCCACTCGCCGCGCTGGGGCAGGCTCCGGCAAACACACGTTCGTCGGATCGCCCTCGATCTCATAGGTCAGCTCGAGCGCGCCGCCGCCGCTCGGGGTCACCCGGACCCCGATGGAGCGCACCGCCTCGCATGGCGTCGCGGCATGCGGCGCGAGGTAGAATGCGCGGCGCGCGGCGGCAAGGGGCAGCGCAGTTCGGGATCCCGAGGTTTCGGCCATGCGCCGCTACTGTACATGCCCGATCCGCCGGCTGATCTGCACGCTCGTCACATCAGGCAAGGGTCCACTCGGTAGCGGTCCACTCGATTCATGTTCACCTCGACCCTCGAGAACATCCTGAACCGCGGGCTGCCGCGATCGCCGCGTGCGCGCGAGCTCTGTACCGAGCTCACGGGGCGCCGCGTCGCAGTGGAGGTCCGCGGCATCGCCGATTTCACGATTGCTTCCGACGGCAACGCCCTCACAGTCTCGAGCGGCGCCACCGACGGAGCCGACGCACGTGTGCGCGCCGGTGCGACGGCCTTCCTCAAGTTCGCTGCCCCGGCACCTCCCGCGACCCTGCGGGCCGCAGGTATAGACGTCGAGGGCGACGAGGCGCTCGCGGAGCGCTACCGCGAGCTCGGGCTGCTCCTGCGCCCGGATCTCGAAGAAGAGCTCGCTCTCGCGATCGGCGATGTACCCGCCCACGAGATTGCACGCGTCGCCCGGGCCGCATTCGGCTGGTGCCGCAGCGCGGCGGAGACCACGGTGCGTAATTTCGCGGAATACTTTGCCCACGAGCGCGGCGACCTCGTGTCGCGCTCCGAAGGTCGACAGCTGTTCGAGGGAATCGGAGAAGCTCACGCCGGCATCGAGCGGATCGAGGCGCGCATCGCGCTGCTCGAGCAGCGTCTCGCGTCCGAGCGGCGGGAGAGCCGCGCGCCGTGAGAGTCCGCGTTCTCGCGCGGCTCTTCCAGATCCAGCGCCTGCTGCTCAAATACGGTCTCGACGACTTCGTCCGCGCGACGCACCTGTACCGCCCGCTGCGGCTGCTCGTGCTGCTTCTGCCCGGAATCTGGCTTGCGCGCCGTACGCGGGCGAGCCGGGGCGCGCGCCTGCGGCTCGCGCTGACGGCGCTCGGCCCGATTTTCGTGAAATTCGGCCAGGCGGTCTCCACGCGGCGCGACCTGCTGCCGCCCGACATCGCCGACGAGCTCGCGAAGCTGCAGGACCAGGTCCCCCCGTTCCCGGGCGAAGTGGCCCGCGCGATCGTCGAGCGCGCCTACGGCCGTCCGGTCGGCGAGGTGTTCGAGCGCTTCGATGAAGTGCCGCTCGCGGCCGCATCCATCGCGCAGGTGCATACCGCGCGCCTTCCGAGCGGCAAGGAAGCGGTGGTGAAGGTGCTGCGCCCCGGCATGCGCGAGATCATCAAGCGCGATCTCGAAGTGCTCTACGCGCTCGCGCGGCTCGCGCAGAGATACTGGCCCGAGGGGCGGCGCCTCCGACCCGTCGAAGTCGTCGCCGAATACGAGAAGACCATTCTCGATGAGCTCGATCTGCTCCGCGAGGCGGCGAACGCCGCGCAGCTCAGGCGCAATTTCGCGGGCTCGGACCTGCTCTACGTTCCGGAGGTGTACTGGGATTACTGCCGCGAGGGCGCGATGGTGATGGAGCGTATTCGCGGCATCCCCATCAGCGATATGGCTCGGCTGCGCGAGGCCGGCGCGGACATCCCCAAGCTCGCGCAGAACGGCGTGCGCATCTTCTTCACCCAGGTGTTCCGGCACAACTTCTTTCATGCCGACATGCACCCGGGCAACATCTTCGTGCTCGCGGATGATCCACAAAATCCGCGCTACGCCGCCGTCGACTTCGGGATCGTCGGCACGCTCGACCCGCGCGACCAGCGCTACCTGGCCGACAATTTCCTCGCCGTCTTCGACCGCGATTACCGCCGCGTCGCAACGCTCCACGTGGAGTCCGGTTGGGTGCCGCCCGACACGCGCATCGACGAGATGGAATCGGCGGTCCGCACGGTGTGCGAGCCGATCTTCGATCGGCCCCTGAAGGACATTTCCTTCGGACACATCCTGGTGCGGCTGTTCGAGATCTCGCGCCGCTTCAACATGGTCATCCAGCCGCAGCTCGTCCTGCTGCAAAAGACGCTGCTCAACGTTGAAGGACTCGGCCGTGAGCTGTATCCAGAGCTCGACATCTGGCATACCGCCAGCCCCATCCTGCGTGAGTGGATGCGGGAGCGCATGGGTGGCCGCGCGCTTCTGCAGACTCTGCGCGTGCAGCTACCCGAGCTGATCGAGACCGCGAAATCGGTGGTGCCTCTGCTCAAGGCGGCGGTGTACCGCGCACAGGACGGCACACTCCGGCTGCCGCTCGAGATGCCTGAAGTCGAGTCCCTCGAGAACTCGCTCCTGCGGCACGGGCGGCGGTGGGAGGCGGCGATCATCGGTGCCGCGATTCTCCTTGGCGGAATCATTTGGCTCGCCATCGGACGCAGCCCGCCATGGCCCGGTTGGGTCATGTTGGCCGCCGGCTCGAGCTGCGTGTTGGCCGCCCGGATCAGCTGACACGCCCTGAAGCACCCCATAGCGGTGCACCAAGCCGGTGCAGCACGGACGCGGGTGGACGCCACCCGGGCCGTGGGTTAGCCTCGCGCGTTCCTTCCCCCAGCCCTCGTATGCAAGATTCCCGTTCGCTCACCGAAGGGTCGATCAGCCGGCGCCTTCTCACGTTCGCCTTTCCGATCCTCGTCGGCAACGTCCTGCAGTCGCTCGACGTGACCGTGAATTCGATCTGGATCGGCCGCTACCTCGGCGAAGCGGCGCTCACCGCGAGCTCGAACTCGAACACGGTGCTGTTCCTGCTGCTCGCCGCGATGTTCGGCGCCTCGATGGCGGCGACGATTCTGATCGGCCAGTACCTCGGTGCGCGGCGACTCATGGACGCGAAGCGCGTCGTCGGCACGAGCACGAGCTTCTCGATCGCGATCTCCGCGGTGATGGCGGCCGTCGGCTGGTTCATCTGCGAGCCCCTGCTGCGCGCGATGCAGACCCCCGCCGAGGCGCTGCCGCTCGCGGTCGCGTACATGCGGGTGATTTTTCTGTACCTGCCGTCCCTGGTGCTCTACATCTTCGCCACCTCGGTGCTGCGCGGTGCGGGCGACTCCAAGACACCTCTGTATTTTCTCATGCTCAACGTGGCGCTCGACGTCGGGCTCAATCCGCTCTTGATCTTCGGGCTCGGGCCCGTGCCGCGGCTCGGGATCGCGGGCTCCGCCCTCGCAACGCTTCTCGCTCAGACCACGAGCCTGATCGCGCTGATCGTGCATCTGTACCGTCGCAAGCACCCGCTATGTCTGCACGGCGCGGAGCTCAGGTTCTTGCGCATCGACTGGTCGATCGTCGCGATCCTGATCGGCAAGGGCGTACCGATGGCGCTGCAGATGCTCGTGTTCTCTTCGAGCATGGTGCTCATGATCGCGCTCGTGAATCGCTTCGGGATCGACACGACCGCCGCCTTCGGCGCCGCGCTGCAGGTCTGGAACTACGTGCAGATGCCGTCGTTCGCGATCGGCATGGCCGTCTCCTCCATCGTCGCGCAGAACATCGGCGCACGGAAATGGGATCGTGTCGCGGCGACTGCGCGCCTGGGGGTGCTCTACCAGTTCGTTCTCGCGAGCTCCCTCGTGGTGCTGATCGTGGTACTGAGCGCGCAGGCGCTCGGTCTGTTCTTGCCGCCGAGGTCGGAGGCGCTGCGAATCGCGGTGCACATGAATCATGTGGCAGCCTGGAGCTACATCTTCCTCGGCATGGCGCTCGTGCTCTTCGGTGTCGTGCGTGCGAATGGGGCTGTGGTGGTGCCACTCATTGCGCTGACGGTCTCGCTGCTCGGTGTGCGTTTTCCGCTCGCGCTCGCGTTGATGGACCGCTGGCAGGCTGATGCGATCTGGTGGAGCTTCCCGATCTCCTCGTTCGTCGCGGTGGTGCTCGCGGCCGCGTACTTCAAATTCGGTGGCTGGCGCGGGTCACGCATGATGGCCGCCGAAGCGCCCGCAGCGGCGGCGAGCGTGGCACAAGAGCAGGTCGGGGCTTAGCCTCGGCTTAGCCGACGCTTAGCCGGTACCCGGCCCCCGCCGCGCGGCTCGATCCAGGTCGCCCTCGCGTAGCCGCAAAGCACGCCGTCCTCATCGTAGAGCGCCGTACCTGCTTCGTGTTTGCGTCCGGAGCCGCCGATCCGCCAGCCCACGACCAGACATCGATCGCCGATACGCACGCGCCGATCGATGTGGGCAGTCAGCTCCCCCAACAGCGCGATCCGCGCATCCGTCAGCGTCGCGAGCCACCCTGGACAATCGAGCGCCGCCCACACGAACTCCGGGCGGACCTTGCCGTCCGCGGCGGCGAGCGAGTCATCGACGACCCACGGAGCTGCGACCGCGTCTCGCCCGTCGAGTGCACCCGGAAAGATGCGCAGCCCATCGCCGCGCTGCCGCCGCGGGCCGCAGACGAAGCACGTCGGGAAAGGATGATGATTGAACCCGACGTAGTGCTGAGACGCCTGCACCGCTTCCACGTAGGTCGGAGGTCGTATCGCCGGAGCCGGGATCCGGTTGGGGCGGGTCTGGGCAATCAGCTCCTCGCCGAGTCGCAGCTCCACCACGCCTTCGCCGCGCTCGAGCACCTCGAGCGGCACATCGAGCGGCGGCGGCTTCAGCAGCCTCACTGCGACGCTCGCGCCGGCGAGCGCCGCGGTCACGCCCGAGAAGTACCCGCCGTTTGCGGAATTCGGCGGCCCGCAGAAGCGGCTTTCGATGGTGATGGACGGCATGGCGCAATCATACGGTGCGCCAGCGTTTCCGGCCGGCTAGAAACGACCGGTCGCGTGGCGCTCGGCGCTCTCTTCGTCATGTGCGTCACCGAACCGCTACGCTTTACCGTCCCAGAACCGTTCCATCTTCCGGCGAACTGCCGCATCGGGCAGCCGGCCATGACCCGCGGCTTGGTTATCCTCGAGATGCGCGAGCTCGCTCGAGCCTGGAATGGCGCACGTCACCGCCGGATGGGATACCACGTATTTGAGGAAGAACTGGCTCCAGCTGGTGATCCCCACGTCCGCAGCCCACGGCGGCAGCTGACGATTTCCCACCTGTTTGAGGAGCAGATTCCGGCCGCCGCCGAGCGGGACGGCGGCCATAACGGCCATCCGGCGCTCGAGCGCAAGCGGCAATATCTGCGCTTCGGCGGCCCGGTCGCCGAGCGAGTAGCTCACTTGCACGAAATCGAGCGGGTAGCGTCGCATGTACTCGAGAAGCCGCGGGTACTCGGGGGTGCGGATGGAGGTGATGCCGATGTAGCGCACCCGGCCCTGCTTCTTGAGGTCCATGAGCAGCGGCATCATCGACTCGACGCTGTAGAGGAAATGCACGAAGAGCAGATCCACTTTGTGCAGACGCTGCATCGAGCGCTCGAAGCTCTGGCGGCCGCCGACGCCGCCGCCGAAGAAGCGGCGTCCTCCACCTGCACCACGCAGAACGCCGGGAGGCGGGCCCGGCGCGTTGAGCTTCGTCGCAATGAACATTCTGTTCGTCAGGCCGAGCTCTTGGAGCGCCTTGCCGATCTGCACCTCGCTGTCGCCGTACAATGCGGCGGTGTCGATGACAGTGCCACCGAGCTCGTGCATCCGTTTGAGGATGCTGCGCACGTCCTCGTAGGGCGTTCGGCCGAAGCGGTTGGTGCCGATGCCGATGACCGGAATTCTCTCGCCCGTGGCGGGGATAGCCTTTGTGATTACCGAATCGTCGGCGGCGCGCAGCACGGGCGGCAGCGCGGCCGCAAGGCCGCTCAACAGCCCCAGGTGGACCAATCCCCGACGCGACAGCGAAATGTCATCGCCTTGTGACATGGCAAAGCACTCGCGCGGCTGGCTTCGTTGCGCACCGAGTATACGCAAGTGGCACCCGTAGATAAGCCTGTGGATGCTTCGGTCACCTCCGCCGCAGGCGTCGCGCTGCCCCGTCTGCTTTACGGGACCGCCTGGAAGAAGACCGACACCGGCCGGCTGGTCACGATTGCGGTGCGCGAGGGGTTTCGCGGCATCGACACGGCCTGTCAGCCACGGCACTACGACGAAGCCGGTGTCGGAGCCGGCGTTGCGGTGGCCTTGGGCGCCGGCCTATCCCGGTCCGATCTCTATCTGCAAACCAAATTCACCCCGCTCCAGGGGCAGGACCCGGCCCGGGTTCCCTATGATCCGCGCGCGCCGCTCCATGAGCAGATCGCGCAATCATTCGCGGCCTCGCTGCAGAATTTGCGAACGGACTACCTCGACTGCCTCGTGCTGCATTCACCGCTCGCCACACTCGGCGAGACGCTGCGAGCCTGGGAGTGCATGGAGTCCCTCGCGGCCTCGGGCGGTGTGCGGCAGCTCGGCATCAGCAATTGTTACGAGCCGGCGTTTCTCGAGGCCATGTATCGCGCGGTGCGGATCAAACCGGCGGTGATTCAGAATCGCTTTCATGCCGAGACATCGTACGACCGCGAGCTCCGCGCCTTCTGCCGCCGCGAGCGCATCATTTATCAGTCGTTCTGGACGCTCACCGCGAATCCGCGCGTTCTCGCCCATCCGGCCATGCTTGCGATCGCCTCGCGGCTCGAGCGCACCCCCGCGCAGGTCCTGTTCCGGTACCTGATCGAGAGCGAGGTCGTCCCGCTCACGGGGACGCGCTCGGTGGAGCACATGCGCGATGATCTCGCGGCGTTCGATTTCGAGCTTTCACCGGCTGACCGGCAGGCTGTCGCGGGGCTCCTGGGTGAAGATGCCTGAACCCTGCGGCGAGCCCTCTCCTGCCGAGCTCTTGCGCGACGGGCCTCGATGCTCGAGCAACTTTTCCGTCGGTGCCGTGTTCTTCGGGAGTACCCTTCAGGCGAGGAACAATCCGATGAAAAATCGAACGACCCTGAGCTGGCTGGCCGCGCCGCTCGCGGGCCTGGTGCTCGTCGTGGGATCGAGCGGAGTCGAGGCGAAGGGCTGCCTCAAGGGCGCCGCCGTCGGGGCGGTCGCCGGGCACGTGGCCGGCCATCATGCCGTCCTCGGCGCGGCAGCCGGCTGCGTCGTCGGACATCACATGGCGAAGAAGAAAGAGAAAGAGGCGCGACGGCGCGCCCGGCATTCGGCAACGCAGCAACCCCAGAGCGGCTAGAGCGCGGTTAGCGCTCGGTTAGCGCTCGGTTAGCGCTCGGTTAGCGCTCGATTAGCGCCGCGGCGCTCGGCCCCCCCTGACGCGCGCGGGTCAGGCGATCTGGCGGATCTCGCCGCGTGCCGCCCCGTCCGTCAGGATCAGAAAGCCGACGGTGACCGGCAGCTTGAAACGCCTCGGCCCTGCGCTGCCCGGATTCACGAACAGCACACCGCCGCGCTCCACGATGCCGGGCTTGTGGGAGTGCCCCGCGACGACGGCCTGAATTCCAATCGCGGCGGGATCGACCTCGAGCTCCTGCACATCGTGAAGGACCCGGATCCGCACACCCGCCCACCGCAGATCCAGCCGCAGGGGCAGTGCGGAAGCCCACGGGCCCCGGTCGTTGTTGCCCCGCACCGCGTGCAGAGGAGCAATCGCTTGCAGGCGCTCGATGACCTCAGCCGAGCCCACATC
>JBOHZR010000372.1:0-25653 GCA_050738595.1 Steroidobacteraceae bacterium
CTCGTAGCCGATGCGCAGCGCACCGGCTCGAAACTCGCGCTGCTCTACGTCGACCTCGACCACTTCAAGGACGTGAACGACTCGCTCGGGCACAGCTGCGGTGACCGGCTGCTGGTCGCGATCGCGAAGCGCCTGCGCACATGCATCGCCGCGGACGATATGGTCGTGCGCATGAGCGGCGATGAATTCATCGTCATCGCCCAAGGGCTCCCGGCCGCAAGCGCCGTCGATTACATCGCCCGCCGCATTCAGGAGGAGCTGTCCGCCCCGGTCGAAATAGAGGGGGTGCGCCTCTCGATCGTCTCGAGCATCGGTATCAGCCTCTGTCCGACGGACGGCACCAATCTCGAGCAGCTGCTGAAGCACGCCGACATCGCCCTCTATCGCGCCAAGAGCCGCGGCCGCGGCAATCATCAGTTCTTCACCGGGGAGATGCAGGCCGAGCTCTCCGACCGGCTCGAGCTCGAGCATGCATTGCGGCGCGCGATCGATGGCGGACAGCTGTTTGTCGAGTATCAGCCTTCGTTCGATCTCGACAGCGGTGCCGCGGCGGGATTCGAGGCGCTGGTGCGCTGGAACCATCCGCATCTGGGGATCGTGCCCCCGGGGCGCTTCATTCCAATCGCCGAGCAGGGCAATCTCATCCTCGAGCTCGGATTGTGGGTGCTGAGGCACGTGTGCCGGCAGCTCGCGGACTGGCACATCGAGGGACTGCCGCTGCTGCCCGTCTCGATAAACGTGACGCCGAGGCAGTTCGAGCATGGGCGCCTGGTCGACACGGTCGCGGGCCTCACGCGCGAGTTCGACATCGATGCGAATCTACTGCATTTCGAGATCACCGAGAGCGCCGCAATGCAGCACTCCGAGCAGCATCTCGGTGCGCTGCAGGCTCTGCGACAGCTCGGCTCGCGGATCCTGATCGACGACTTCGGGACCGGATACTCTTCGTTGAGCTATCTGAAGCATCTGCCGATCGACACCCTCAAGATCGACCGCGCATTCGTGCGCGACATGGCAACCGACTCGAACGATGCGGCGATCGTGAGCGCGATCATCGGGATCTCCCGTAGCCTCGGCCTGCACACCGTAGCCGAGGGCGTCGAGACTCAGCAGCAGGTCGACTGCCTGCGCAAGCTCGGCTGCAAGACGGCACAGGGGTTCTACTTCAGCCGGCCGCTCCCGGCCGCCGCGGCGCGGGTGCTGCTCGAGAAGCTCGGGGCGCGGCGCCGCGGCGTCGATACGGCGCGGCTCTCGGTGCTGCGCGGCGGAGGCGGAGGCGGAGGGGCTGCCTGATTTGCTGACCAGGCGTTTCCGGCAAGCGACAGATGCTCCCAACCGGCACCTTGATTGCTGGTCGATGCGCGAACAACTCCCAGAATCGATACGAGAGAGCCGCGCCACGGACATACAGCCTCAGGGCACGAATGAGATGCAGAGGCTCGCCGAGCTCATCGGTGAGTCTCAGATCGCCATGCTGACTACGGCGGAGCCGAACGGGCTGCTGCACAGCCGGCCGCTCGTGACGCTGCAGCTCGACTCGGAGGGCCGGCTCTGGTTCTTCATCTCGGTCACTTCCCCGAAGATCTCGGAGATCACGGAGCACCGCGAAGTCAATTTGAGCTATTCGGACGCAGACAAACAGGACTATGTCTCCGTCTCCGGCGCCGCGCAGATCGTCCGCGACAGGCAGAAGATGCGCGAGCTGTGGACGCCCTGGGTCGAACCGTATTTTCCGAAGGGCATCGACGATCCGGACCTCGCGCTGCTCTGCGTCCGTATCGCGCAGGCGGAATACTGGAACGCTCCGGAGACGAACGTCGAGCGGCTTTATGGCTTCGCCAAGGCGATCGCGACCGGCGACACCAAAGCGCTCGGCGAGCACCGGAAGGTTCGCGGCCCGGAGCACTGAGGTTCTCCGGCCTACGGGCGTCCTGCGGCGCACGGGCGTCATCCAGCGCACGCCCGGGCTGCTGCCGATTCGGGTCGTTGCCGTATCCGCCGGCCGGGCGGCACACTGTCCGGCATGGCCGTCCATTCCGCCGCCGCCCCCTCGCTCGCTCGTCAGGGTGGGGGCTCCCCACCCGAAGGCGCGCGGACGCTGAGCCTGAGCGGCTTTTTCGCGGTCTTCCGCTACAGTCGTCGCGCGCTCGAGCTCGTCTGGAGCACGAATCGCAGACTCACCCTCGCGCTTGCAGCATTCACGGTCATCGCCGGCGTCCTGCCGGCGGGCGTCTCGGTTCTGCAATCGCTGATCATCGATGCGGCCATCGCTGCGATCCGCGCAGGCGGCGCCGATGCGGCGCGTGTCCTCGAATTCGTCGCGCTCGAGGGGGTAATCGTCGCCACGATCGCAGGGGCGCAGCGGGCGCTCTCCTTGAGCCAGTCGCTGCTGCGCGCGCAGCTCGGCCAGCGCGTGAACGAGATGATCCTCGAGAAGGCGCTCACGCTCACGCTCGCGCATTTCGAGGACTCGGAGTTCTACGACAAGCTGACGCGCGCGCGCCGAGAAGCCTCGAGCCGGCCGCTCTCGCTCGTGACGCGCACGTTCGGGCTTGCGCAGAACGCGATCTCGCTGGTGAGCTACGGCATACTGCTCGTGCGCTTCTCGCCGTGGGCCGTCGCCGTACTCCTGTTCGCGGGGCTGCCTGCCTTCGTCGCCGAGGCGAGATTCTCGGGCGAGGCCTTCCGGCTGTTCCGCTGGCGCTCTCCGGAGACGCGGATGCAGCTGTACCTCGAGACCGTGCTCGCCCGGGAGGATCACGCGAAGGAGGTGAAGCTCTACGGACTCGGCGGCCGGCTCCTCGAGCGCTACCGCGAGATATTCCGTCAGCTCTATCGTGAGGACCGCGCGCTCACCATCCGCCGCGACCTCTGGGGTTTCGGCCTCGGCCTGCTCGCCACCGTCGCGCTGTACGCGGCATACGCGTGGGTCGCGGTGACCACCGTTCGCCGGCTCATCACGATCGGACAGATGAGCATGTACTTCATGCTCTTTCGGCAGGGGCAATCCGCCGTCTCGGCGATACTCTCGGCAGTCGGGGGAATGTACGAGGACAATCTGTATCTCTCGACGCTGTACGAGTACCTCGAGACGCCGGTGCCGCGGCCGCCCGGTGAGGCGGTGCGCGGCCCGCATCCCGAGGACGGCGTACGCTTCGAGGATGTGAGCTTCACGTATCCGGAGGCGCGCGAGCCCGCTCTCGAGCACGTCACGCTGCACCTCGTCCCCGGTGCGAGCCTCGCCCTCGTCGGGGAGAACGGCTCCGGCAAGACGACGCTCATCAAGTTGCTCACGCGGCTTTACCAGCCGACGGCGGGACGCATCCTGCTCGACGGGCGCGATCTCGCGCAGTGGGACGAGACGGCCCTGCGAGAGCGCATCGGCGTCATCTTCCAGGATTTCACGCGCTATCAGATGCTGGTCGGGGAGAACATCGGCGCGGGCGATGAGCGCTTCTTCGAGGACGAGGTGCGCTGGCGCGATGCGGCGGGCAAGGGCATGGCGGGCGAGTTCATCGAGCAGCTTCCGGGGGGATACCGCACGCAGCTCGGCAAGTGGTTCCGCGACGGCCGCGAGCTCTCGGGAGGACAGTGGCAGAGGATCGCGCTAGCGCGCGCGTTCATGCGCACGCGAGCGGATGTCCTGGTGCTCGATGAGCCGACGGCGGCGATGGATGCGCAGGCGGAAGCGGAAATCTTCGAGCACTTCCGCCAGCTCGCCGAAGGCCGCATCACCATTCTCATCTCGCACCGTTTCTCGACCGTGCGCATGGCCGATCAGATCGCGGTGCTCGAGCGCGGACGCATCGTCGAGCGCGGCAGCCACGAAGAGCTGATGCAGCTCGGGGGCCGGTACGCGCACCTGTTCACGCTGCAGGCGAGAGGGTATCGGTAGATCGATCATCAACTCCTGGCCGGCGCTGACCGGCTCCAACCCTGGACCGTCGGCGCGCTACAGCCTGCCGAGCGCATCCACCACTGCCAGGCGGGCCTCCTGTGCTGCAGGCACGATCGCTCCGAGAAGTGCAGTAACGAGAGCCCAGCCGATAGCGACGACGAGCAGGTGCGGCGTGACCCGGATCCTGAATACTCCGTATGCTGCCATCAGCGGATACTCATTGAGCCACAACCAATCGATCGCCGTTCCTACGACGGCGCCGATGCACGCGAACAGCATGGCTTCAAAGACGATAGCCACCGCGACCGGGGCGCCACCAAAGCCCGTCGTCCGGAGAATCGCGATTTCCTCGGCTCTGGCGCCGACGGTCGCATGCATGGTGTGCAGGATCCCGGAAACGGCCGCGGCCGCCAGCAGAATGCTCACGGCGTAATCCAGAATGAGCGGCGCCGCGGGGAGATTTTCGAATTGCCTTCGCCAAAAGTCCGATTGACGCTCGACGGTCACTGAGACTGCAGGATTCGTAGTCAGCGCATTCGCGAGCTCATGGAATGTCCCGACCGATTCCAATCCGACCAACACCGAGTTGTAGCTGGTTCTACGCAGAGCGCCCAACATCACCAGCGGATCAACCACTAAATCGCCATCGATGAAGCTGCCCGTCGAGAAATGACCGACCACGGTCCATTTCCCGCCGTCCAGCATAGTGATCTGATCGCCGAGCTCCATACCGGTGAATTTCTGCCGAGCGACGGCGCCCACGAGAACCTCGCGTGTTCCAGGCCGATAGTCTCGGCCGTCTACGATCTTGATTTCCGGGCTCATCTGGAGCCCCTTGGGACCCATCCCTCTGACTTCGGTCTGCCCGGATTTCCGGTTCCTCAGCGTCAGTGGGCCGGAGAACGCGTAGGTCTCTGCATCGACCAGGGCCGTACCATCGCGTGCTCGGCGGATACCAGGGGCATCGAGAATAGGGCCAAGCCACGATTTGGGTATCGAGCTGCTCGATTCACGCACGGCGCCCGAGGACGTGATGACTGCTCTATCCGCGTGGCCCACGCCGAGGTAGGCGAGCTTGATACCTTCCTCTACTGCGGATGCGGACAATAGGACGATCGAAACCACCATCAGGGCTGCAACGATCACCCACGATGACCTGAGTCGGGTATGAAGGTTTCGAAGGCTCAGCAGGCCGACGATCCTGATCTGCCGTAGGGGGCGCATCTCACTGCCTGGCGAGCGCGGCAGCGACGTCGAGCCGCGCAATTCGTACGGCCGGACCGGCCACGGCTACCAAGGCCACGAGGAGTGCGGCGCCGATCCCGGAACTCACGACGTCAAAATCAATCGTGGGCACGGGTACGAGGACCGCAGCGGGAAGAATCAGCGGCATCACCGCCGCGAGGCCGGCGGAGATCGCCAAGCCGAAGAAGCATCCTAAAAGGCAGGGAAGCGCCGCTTCCGCGAGAACGTGAGCCACGATCTTGACGTTCGAGAAACCCATCGTCTTCATGACTGCGAGCTCCGTGGCCCGTTCGCGGATCGAATGGCGGAGTGCATTCGTCGTCAGCACCGCGACCATGACGATCCCGGAGAACGCCAGTGAGATGAAGACTGACAGAGCATCGCTGCCGCCGCCTCCGGCGGCGGCCATCACGGCCTCTTCCGACACGCTTCTCGTGGGGAAGCCGGAGCTCGAAAACCGTTGATCGATCTCGCGCGCTACTTCATCCGTGTGAGCACCGTCCCGCGCGAGCTCCCAGAACTGCTGTACTTGGCCACGGTCGCTGCCCGGGCGCGCCCGGTCGAGGTAGTCGTAGCTGCCGGTGGCAAAACCGACCGGCATCAGGGGCATATCCGGCACGACGGCCAGAACGCGAAAGGTCCACACATCCGAGCCATCCGCGCGGCGTACATCGGGGGAAATGATCGGAAAACTGCTTCCCGTCTCGAGACCATACCTGATGGCGTAAAGACGGCTGACGAAGACACCCGGCCCCGTACCGGCGAGCGCCGCCCACTGCCGCGATGTGAGCGGAAGATCTCGAAATACCTCCTGCATCCGTGGGCCCTGCATGATGATGGCCACTCTATTGCTCGGCACCCGGTAGTAGCCGCCGATTGCGCCCAGCGCGCCGACACTCGAGACGTCACGAATCTGCGCTATCTGCTGCATCTGCGCGAGCACCAGCTTCCCCCCGAAGCGGGCAGAGGTATAGATGCGCGCCGCATTGGCGCTCTCGGCTATGTGTCGAAGATTGGCATCGAATCCCAAGACCAAACCCCAAAGAGTGAATCCGAATACCACCGATATGAACATGAATATCGTGCGTATGGGCTTGCGCCAGAGATTCTTCCATACGAATGGCAAGTGCTTCATCAATGGCCTTCCGTGGCGTGCTCCACGAGCTCTCCTTTATCCAATTGGAGCTGCCGTGTCGCATAATCCGCGGCCTTCTGGTCATGGGTCACCATGACGATGGTTTTGTCGTGTCTCTGATTCAACTCTCTGAGCAAGAGGAGAATCTCATCTGCGGTACCCCGGTCCAGATCGCCAGTGGGCTCGTCACACAACAGCAGCTTCGGATCGGTGACAATCGCCCTGGCTATCCCCACCCGCTGTTGTTGCCCACCCGACAGTTGACCTGGCTTGTGACTCGCCCGATCCGCAAGGCCGACGATCTCGAGAGCCGCGTTCACGTGGGCATGACGCTGAGAGCGTGAAAGCTCCGTCAGAAGCAACGGCAGCTCGACGTTGGCCGCAGCCGAGAGGATCGGCAGTAGATGATAGGATTGGAAGACGAAGCCCACGTTGTTGGAGCGCCACAGGCCCAATTGACCACTCGTCAGCCCCTCGAGATGGCGTCCGTAGACGGCAATCTCTCCAGAGTCGGGCCGGTCGATGCCGCCCATGAGATTCAGGATCGTGGTCTTCCCGGATCCGGACGGTCCCATCAGCGCGAGAAATTGACCTTTCTGCACTTCGAGGTTGAGCCCGTGAAGAACCGGGACGGCGAGGCCGCGTGCTTTCTGGTAGGTCTTGCCGACATTTCGCATGGAAATCGCAGGTGTCACGGGCGGTCCTCGAGCGGGAACTCTATTGGCCGGAACTCCTGCGGCAGGAACACGCGACGCACACGGAAAGCGCGAGACATCTCATTGAGAGGTATTATATGCCTATAAGTAAGAGGTGTGCAACCCCATCACCATATGGCGGAGAGTTGCGATCGGCTCGGCGTGCGCGCTGCTCAGAACGCGCTCTTGACCACTCCGCCATCGACGCGCAGGGCGGCGCCGGTCGTTCCCGAAGACAGCGGGCTCGCCACGTACGCGACCAGCGTCGCGATCTCATCCGGACGCTCGAAGCGCTGAATGAGCGAGGTGGGACGCTGCGTCTTGAAAAATTGCTGCTGCATCTGGGCAAAAGAGGGGGCGCCCGGCTGCTTTGATCGCGCGGCGAATCGCGGGTCGTTCGGATCGAGAGTCGGCCCCGGCAAAATGCTGTTCACGGTAATTCCGGTGCGAGCGACGCTTTCGGCGAGTCCGCGAGCAACGGCGATCTCGGCTGCCTTGCTCATCCCGTACGCGATGCTCGCCACGGGGATCTGCAGCGCACTCTCACTGGAGATGAAGATGATCCGCCCCCAGTTGCGCGCTCTCATGCCCGGGAGGTAGTCGCGCGACAGACGCACGCCCGACATGACGTTGAGGTCGAAGGTGTCGTACCAGTCCTGGTCTGTCGCCTTCTCGAAGTCCTTCGGGATGAATCGCCCGACGTTGTTCACCAGAATATCGACACGCGGAAAGGCCCGCGTCAGGCGCTCGATATCCTGTGCTTTGCTCATGTCGCCGGCGAACTCGAGCGGTCTATGGCCGGTAGCCGCCGCAAGGGAAGCCGCGGCTCGGTCGACGGACGCCTGCGTGCGGCCGTTGATAATGACCCGAGCTCCCTCGCTGAGGAGCCGCTTGGCCGTGGCATAGCCGATGCCCGCAGTGCTTCCGGTGATGAGCGCCGTCTTGCCCGCGAGCTGAAGATCCATGGCCCGTCCGGGTGTCGACATCATGAGCGACAGCAACCCCATCACACCTGCAAAGGAGGCTACAGCACTGCACTTCATGTTTGCGCCCTCGACGCGACAAAGGTATCGAGCCTGCATTGTCCCACGTACGCCGTCATCGGCGCGGCACGCGCGAGATGGGTCATGTAACCACCGCGCTCAGACGATCAGGCGCGAGACGACGCGGCGGTAGGCGGCGTCGAGCCGTTCACGGTCGCGATGCCTGCGGCGCTCGACGACACGCTCACCGCCTGCGAGGACCGCGCGGATCATCGTGCGGCCGCCCGCGAAGATCCACGTATCGAGGAGAGCATCGTCCGAGCGGCCCTCGAGGTCCGGGTGCGACTCATCGAGGATCACGAAGTCAGCGCGATGATTGGGTGCAATCGCGCCGATTGAGTCTCCGAGCGCGCGCGCCCCGCCCGCGGCAGCGGCTTCGAAGAGGCAGCGTCCCGTCGAGGACCGCTCTGGCGCCGCCAGCGCATTGCGCACCCGGTGCAGCAGGCGCTGCGAGAACTCGAGCTGTCGCAGCTCGCCCGCGGCATCGAGATGGATATTTGCGTCCGAACCGATCGCCCAGCGGCCGCTTGCTGCAGTGTACTGCACCGCCGGAAAGGTTCCATCACCGAGATTGGCCTCGGTGAGCGGGCAGAGTCCGGCGATCGCGCCGCTCTCAGCGAGCGCAGCGATCTCCGACGGTGCGAGATGCGTCGCGTGCACGAGGCACCAGCGCTCGTCGATCCCCGCATGGTCGAGCAGCCATTCGACCGGCCGCCGGCCCGACCAGGCGATGCACTCGGTCACTTCCTGCAACTGCTCGGCGGCGTGGATGTGGAAGCGCTCGCGCGGATACAGACGAGTGAGCGAGGCGAGCCCCTCGGGCGTCACGGCGCGCAGCGAATGCGGCGCGATGCCGATGCGGCGCCCCGCGCCGCGCTCGCGAGGCGGCTCGGCACCGGGCCCGGCGGCACGCATCGCCGTGCGCACGCGAGCGACGATCTCGGAGAACTCATCGAGACTCGTGACGAATCGTTTCTGCCCTTCGGTCGGTGGAGCCCCTCCGAACCCGCTTGCCTCGTAGAAGACGGGCAGCAGCGCAAGGCCGATGCCCGTCGATTCGGCCGCCGCGAGATGACGTAGGGCGAGCTCGGCAGGATCGGCGTAGAGCCGGCCCTCTGGCGTGCGATGCAGGTAGTGGAATTCACCGACGCTCGTGAATCCCGCTTCGAGCATGTCGGCGTACGCGTACGCGGCGATCGACTCGACGTCATCCGGCCCGAGCCGCGCAAGGAAGCGGTACATGAGCTCGCGCCAGCTCCAGAAGTCGTCCGCGCCCTGCGGACCTGCGCGCTCTGCAAGTCCGGCCATCGCGCGCTGGAAGGCGTGGCTGTGGACGTTCGGCATTCCCGGTACGACGATCGCCGCGCGCTCATCGCCCGGCTCCGGCGCCGCGTCCGGGGTCACGGTGTCGATCAGGCCCCCGCGCACGCCGATGCGCACGTTGCGCCGCCAGCCTGCGGGCAGCAGCGCCGTCGCGCAGAAGAGGCTTCCGATCATCGCGGGACACCATATCATGTGCGGATGCGATGCGATCGGCTCTGGCGTCGAGCGCGGGTCGCGACCCTGGCGCCGGGGCGGCCCGGGCTCGGATTGATCGAGCGCGGCGTCGTCGCAGCCGCCGACGGGCGCATCGTCTTCGTCGGGCCGGAGTCAGACTGGCCGCGGGACTGCCGTGCGGACGAAGAGATCGATCTCGAGGGGCGCCTGGTCACCCCGGGTCTCATCGACTGCCACACGCACCTGGTGTACGCGGGCGATCGCGCGGAGGAACATGAGAAGCGCCTCGCGGGCGCCTCTTACGAGACGATCGCGCGCGCGGGCGGCGGCATTCTCTCGACGGTGCGAGCCACCCGCGCAGCCACCGAGGCCGAGCTGGTCAGCGCGTCGCTCCCGCGCCTCGATGCACTCATCGCCGAGGGGGTGACGACCGTCGAGATCAAATCCGGATACGGGCTCACGCTCGAGCACGAGCGCAAGCAGCTGCGCGCCGCGCGCGAGCTCGCACGCCTGCGTTCTTTCACGCTGAAATCGACCTTCCTCGGCGCTCACGCCGTGCCGCCCGAGCTCGAGGGCCGCGCCGACGAATACGTGCACAGCGTGTGCGCGGAGATGATCCCCGCGATCGCAGCGGAAGGGCTCGCGGATGCCGTGGACGTGTTCTGCGAGCACATCGGCTTTTCGCCCGCGCAGGCGCGCGCGGTGCTCGATGCGGCCGCAGCCTGCGGGCTCGCCGCCAAAGTGCACGCAGAGCAGCTCTCCAACCAGCACGGCGCCGCGCTCGCAGCGAGCGTCGCGGCGCTCTCGGCCGATCACCTGGAGTATCTCGATGAGGCAGGCGCCGCCGCGCTCGCGCATGCGGGGACGACCGCCGTACTGCTGCCGGGTGCGTTCTACTTCATGCGGGAGACCCGTGTCCCACCGATCGATCTGCTGCGACGGCACGGCGTTCGAGTTGCGCTCGCCACCGACTGCAACCCGGGCACCTCGCCGCTCACATCGCTCCTTGCGGCGATGAACCTCGCGGCGGTCCTCTTCGGGATGAGCGCAGAGGAATGCTGGATCGGTGTGACGCAAGCGGCGGCCCATGCTCTGGGGCTGGGCTCGAGGGCGGGCACGCTCGAGCCGGGCAAGCAATGCGATCTGGCGATCTGGAACGCCGAGCGTCCCGCCGAGCTTGTCCACCGGCTGGGACCGAATCCTCTGCATGCGCGCATCTGGAGGGGACGTTGACCCCCATCGAGCTTCACCCTGGAGAGGCCACCCTGAACGAGTGGCGCTCGATCTACGCGGGCGCACACGCCGAGCTCGACGCGGCGAGTGGGCCGCGTATCGCGGCGGGCGCGGCGGCTCTCGAGCGCATTCTCGCGCGGGGAGAGCCGATCTACGGCATCAACACCGGATTCGGCCGGCTCGCAAGCGTCCGCATCGGCAGCGGTGACCTTGCGGCGCTGCAGCGCAACCTCGTGCTCTCGCACTGCGCGGGCGTCGGCGAAGCGACGCCGGGTGCGATCGTGAGACTCATGATCGCGCTCAAGCTGGCGAGTCTGGCGCAAGGGGCTTCGGGGGTGCGGCCACAGACGGTGGCACTGCTCGGCGGATTGCTCGCGGCGGGCCTCACGCCCGTCGTTCCATCACAGGGCTCGGTCGGCGCATCAGGCGATCTCGCACCGCTCGCGCATCTCGCGGCGAGCCTGATCGGTGTCGGCGAGATCGAGCTCGAAGGCAAGCGGCTGCCGGCCGCCGCCGCGCTTCGAGCCGCAGGTCTCGAGCCCCTCGCGCTCGGTCCCAAGGAGGGGCTCGCGCTGCTCAATGGCACGCAGTTCTCGACGGCCTGGGCGCTCGCCGCGTTGTTTGAAGTCGAGACGGTCTTCCAGACCGCGCTCATCGCCGGCGCGCTGTCCACCGAGGCGGCGAAGGGCGCCGACACACCTTTCGATCCGCGCATTCATGAGCTGCGGCGGCATCGAGGGCAGATCGAGACGGCGGCGGCCCTGCGCGCACTCATGGCCGGCTCGGCGATCCGCGCCTCCCATCTCGTCGCAGACCCGCGCGTGCAGGACCCTTACTGTCTTCGGTGCCAGCCGCAGGTGATGGGCGCCGCGCTCGATCTGCTGCGGTATACAGCAGGCACGCTCGAGCGCGAGGCAAACGGCGTCACGGACAATCCGCTGATCTTTGCCGAGTCGGACGCGGCACTGTCGGGTGGCAACTTCCATGGGGAGCCGGTGGCGTTCGCCGCGGATGCCATGGCGCTCGCGATCTGCGAGATCGGCTCGCTCGCCGAGCGGCGCATCGCGATGCTGGTCGATCCGGACCTCTCACGGCTGCCTGCTTTTCTCACGCCCGAGCCGGGGCTCAACTCCGGACTCATGCTGCCGCAGATCACAGCCGCCGCGCTCGTCTCCGAGAACAAGCAGCGTGCGTATCCGGCGAGCGTCGACTCCATTCCGACTTCGGCGAACCAGGAGGATCACGTCTCGATGTCCGCGCACGGCGCGCGGCGCCTGCCGCCGATGGCGGCCAATAGCGCCGCGATCGTCGCGATCGAGCTCATGACCGCGGCGCAGGGCTGCGATTTTCATGGCGCGATCCGCTCGAGCGAGGCGCTCGAGGCGGTGCGTGCTCTGGTGCGCACGCGCATTGCGCCCCTCGAGGGCGATCGGTATCTGCAGGCCGACATCGATGAGGCGATCTCGCTCGTGGAGAGCGGCGCGGTCGTGCGGGCTGTGCAGGGTATCGCCCTGCCGAGCGTGCTCACGACGCGATGAGCCGACGCGCGCACAGCGAGGCAGAGCCGCTCCCGCCGGCGTGGCTCGAGATCCGCCGCGGCCGCGCCCCGCTCCTCGTGAGCTTTCCACATACCGGGACGGATATTCCGGGCGATATCGAGCAGCGCCTGATCTCCCCCTGGCTCGCGCGCAAGGACACCGACTGGTGGGTCCACCTGCTCTACGCGATGGCGCACGATCTCGATGCGACGACGCTGCGCACGACGATCTCGCGCAGCGTGATCGACGTGAATCGCGACCCGTCCGGCGCCTCGCTCTACCCGGGCCGCGCGACGACGGAGCTGTGTGCACTCGCGACATTCGACGGGGAGCCGCTCTATCGGGGCGGCGACGAGCCGGATGCGGCGCAAATCGCTGCGCGCCGGGCGCGCTATTTCGAGCCGTACCACGCGGCGCTCGCAGCCGAGCTCAAGAGGCTCGAGGAGGAGCACGGGGTCGTCGTGCTCTACGACGCGCATTCGATCCGCTCGCGTGTCCCGAGGCTGTTCGAGGGCACGCTGCCGCATTTCAATATCGGCACGCACGACGGCCGATCCTGCGATCCGGCACTCACCCGGGCCGTCGAGCACGCCTGCGAACACCCGAGTTTCAGCCGCGTGACCAACGGGCGCTTCAAAGGAGGATGGACGGTGCGGCATCACGGCCGGCCCCGCGAGGGCGCTCATGCCGTTCAAATGGAGCTCGCGTGCCGCGTCTACATGGATGAGCCGGATTCGCTCGATCAGGGTCGGCCGCAACCCTTGTCCGCAGACAACTGGCCGTCCGCGTTCGATGCCGCGCGCGCCGCACACGCCCGCGAAGTGCTCGCTCGAGCTCTCGAGGCGTGCGTCCGCTTCGCGCGCATTCAAAGAGGAGGCCCGACATGAACCGCCTCGATCCGACTCGCGTGATCCGTGCTCCCACCGGACCCACGCTGAGCGCGCGCAGCTGGCTCACGGAAGCGCCGCTGCGCATGCTCATGAACAATCTCGATCCGGAAGTGGGCGAGCGGCCCGCGGAGCTCGTCGTCTACGGCGGGATCGGGCGAGCAGCGCGCGACTGGGACAGCTACGACCGCATCGTCGCGACGCTGCGGCGCCTCGAAGACGTTGAGACTCTGCTCATTCAATCGGGAAAGCCCGTCGGAGTGTTCGAAACGCACCCCGATGCTCCCCGCGTGCTGATCGCAAATTCCAATCTCGTGCCGCGCTGGGCCACGTGGGAGCATTTCAACGAGCTCGACCGCAAGGGTCTCATGATGTTCGGTCAGATGACGGCGGGCTCGTGGATCTACATCGGCTCCCAGGGCATCGTGCAGGGAACCTATGAAACGTTCGCGGAGCTGGGGCGCCAGCACTACGGGGGGCAGCTCGCGGGCCGCTGGCTGCTCAGCGCCGGGCTCGGCGGGATGGGCGGCGCACAGCCGCTCGCCGCGGTGATGGCCGGCGCTTCCTGCCTCGCGGTGGAGTGCCAGCGTTCGAGAATCGAGATGCGGCTGCGCTCGGGCTATCTCGATCACGCCGTCGAGAGCCTCGATGAGGCGCTCGAGATCGTGAGCCGCGCCTCGAGCGCGCGCAAGCCGGTCTCGGTCGGACTGCTCGGCAATGCGGCTGAGGTGCTTCCGGAACTGCTGAAGCGCGGCGTGCGCCCGGACCTGCTGACGGATCAAACCTCTGCGCACGATCCGATGAATGGGTATCTGCCGATCGGCTGGAGCGTCGAACGATGGAACGAGATGCGAGAGCGCGAGCCGGCCGCGGTGGCCAAGGCGGCGCGCGCGTCGATCGCGGTCCACGTGCGGGCCATGCTCGCATTCCATCGCGCCGGGGTGCCGACCGTCGACTACGGCAACAATATTCGGCAAATGGCCCTCGAGGAGGGCGTGCAAGATGCCTTCGAGTTCCCGGGATTCGTGCCTGCCTGTATCCGGCCGATGTTCTGCCGCGGAATGGGCCCTTTTCGGTGGGCCGCGCTGTCCGGCGATCCGGAGGACATTTATCGAACGGATGCACGGGTGAAGGCGCTGTTGCCGAACGCGGCATCGCTGCATCACTGGCTCGACATGGCACGCGAGCGGATCCGGTTCCAGGGCTTGCCGGCGCGGATCTGCTGGGTGGGACTCGGCGACCGGCACCGGCTCGGGCTCGCATTCAACGAGATGGTCGCACGCGGGGAGCTCAAGGCGCCGGTCGTGATCGGACGCGACCACCTGGATTCGGGCTCGGTCGCCTCGCCCAATCGTGAGACGGAAGCGATGCGCGACGGGTCGGATGCGGTCTCCGACTGGCCGGTGCTCAACGCGCTGCTCAACACGGCATCCGGCGCGACCTGGGTCTCGTTTCACCACGGCGGTGGCGTCGGCATGGGCTTCTCGCAGCACGCCGGGCTGGTCATCGTCTGCGATGGCACGCCCGCGGCCGCGAAGCGTATCGCCCGCGTGCTGTGGAACGATCCGGCGACCGGGGTCATGCGTCACGCCGATGCGGGATATCCCGACGCCATCGAGTGTGCCCGCGAGCTTGGGCTCGACCTGCCGAGCCTCGCTTCCGGCGGCTCCGCGGTATGATCCGCGGCTATGGATCGGAAGGAGACGCCTGCAATGCTCACGCTCTACTACTTCGGCCCCGGAGCAAACTCCTTGAAGCCGCTGCTGGCACTGTACGAGAAGGGGCTGACGTTCACGCCCAGGCGCCTCAACCCTGCAGCCTTCGAGCATCACGAGGACTGGTTCAAGAAGATCAATCCCAATGGGCAGGTTCCCGTGCTCGAGCACGACGGCAAGATCGTGAGCGAGTCCACCGTCATTTGCGAGTACCTGGAGGATGTGTTCACGGATGCTCCACGGCTGCGTCCGGATGATCCATACGCGCGAGCGCAGATGCGCATCTGGACCAAGTGGGTGGACGAGTACTTCTGCTGGTGCGTCTCGACGATCGGCTGGGAGCGCATGATCAGCCGCATGGCGCGCCAGTACACGGACGAGGAGTTCGAGGCTTACGTCAAGCGCATTCCGCTCTACGAGCAGCAGGTCAAATGGCGCCGCGCACGCGCGGGATTTCCGCAGGACCTGCTCGAGGAGGAGATGCGCAAGATTGCCTACTCGGTGAAGAAGCTCGATACGCGCCTCGCGCAGAGCCCTTATCTCGCCGGTCCCGAGTACACACTCGCCGACATCTGCAATTTCGCGATCGCGAACGGGATGCAGAACGGCTTTGCGGAGCTGGTGAACCGCAGCGACACGCCGCATCTCGTCAATTGGATCGAGCGCATCAACGAGCGGCCGGCCGCAAAGAGGATGTTCGCCGAGAATCCGCGCGAGCGGCTGGAGCGTCCTGCGCCCGCGGTGAGGAGCGCCTGATCCGGGGATGCACGCTGCGGGTCCGTTTCCCGGCCAAACCCGACATGCCGGAATTCTCGCCTAGCCCCGCGGCAGGCCGGCGAGCAGTCGATCGAGCTGACCGCGAATCGCGGCGCTCTCGCGCTCGACCGTCTCCTTGAGCTCCCGGATTCTCGAGGCCTCGGCCTGCTCGGCCCGTTCGCGCAGCATCCCGATCTCATTCGTGAGGTTCCGCCGCTCCCGCTGCCACCCGTACCGCGAGAGCGCATGGGCTACGTAGTCCACCAGCGCGATGAGGATCGCGACGATGAGGATCAGGATGCCGAAAGGGGCCTGCGCTCGCATGACGAGGAAATTGAGCGGCGTCGAGGTGGCGATGACGCTGCGGTTCGCGACCAGCAGCGCGACGAGGATCAGGAGGAGGATGACGTAGACGACGCTGCGTGGTCTCATGGGGCGCGCACTCCGATCGTGTCATGTATTTGCCGTCGTAGTGAGAAGCGCGACGGGAAAGCTCGCGAGAGTCTCGGCGGCGTCGAGCACTTCTCGCCCACCGCTCTCGTGAGCCGCGACCGTCGCTCCGTCGAGCACGTTCGAGAACGAATTCAGGCGAATGCGGCGCGGCAGCTCGATCTGGGTGTCGGCCCAGACGCCCACCGCATCCAGGCGCGCGTAAAGTCGGGGCGCGATCGCGATCGCCACGCTCTCGTTCCTGCGCCGCATGAAGGCGATCAGGTGCGCACTGCGCGGCCCTGCGACCCGCAGCGGCAGATAAGCCCCCGATGCGAACAGCTCCGGGTTCGCCCGGCGCAGCTCGAGCGCGCGCCGGATCAGAAGGAGCTTCGCCCGGCCGTCGTTGAGAGAATCGGCGAGCTCGCGCGCGGCCGCAGTCCTCGAGGCATTCCGGGAGGCGGATGCCTGGGGCGGGACAGTGCCTGTCGCCATTGGCGGGTCGGGCTGCGTCGGCGGACCGATCCCTCGCAGCAGGCGGCGCCGGGTCTCGTAATCGACCGGCCGGCGGTTGTCGGGATCGACGAGCGAGAAGTCCCAGAGCTCGGTGCCCTGATAAATGTCGGGCACCCCGGGGGCCGTGAGCTTGCACAGAGTCTGCGATAGGGAGTTGAGCAGTCCGAAGCGCGCGATGCGCTCGACTGTCGCCGCGAGGTCCACGAGAAAGAGATTCCCGGGACGCGGCTCGAGAATCGAGCGCACGAACTGCCGGAGGGCCTCTTCGTACGCCTCGTTGACGTTCGTCCAGCTCGTGCGCACCGCGGCCTCGCGCACCGCCTTCACCATGTAGGACTCGATGCGTTCGACGTAGTTTCGTAGAGCGTCGTCGCGCGGGCCGGTCTGCGAGGCTCGCGTGCCGAAATCGAGCGGCAACGAGCCGATCAGCGTCTGATAGAGCAGGTACTCGTCGTTCGGCGAGGGCGACGCGAGCCCCTCCACATCCTTGCGGCGCGAGCGGTTCATCTGCTTCCAGCGCTCGAGCATCCCGCGCCACGCCCGAGGCATCTCCGACAGCACGTCGATGCGCGCGCGCACGTCCTCGGAGCGCTTGGTGTCATGCGTGGAGGTGGCGAGCAGCTCGTGCGGCCAGTGCAGCGCGCGCTGGCGCGCATCGGCGTGGAAGGCGCGCACGCTCGTGCCGAACCGGTCCGGCTCGCCGCCCACCTCGTTGAGCGAGATGAGGCGATTGAAGCGATACAGAGCGGTGTCCTCGACACCTTTCGCCGTGACAGGCGCAGTGACCTGCTGGAAGCGCATGGCAAAGCGTCGCGCGGCCCCTTCGGGGCTCTCGGCGAGCAGGATGGAGCCGATGAAATCGTAGACGGCGGGGTCCGTCGAGGTGTCTCGCCGGCGGGCTAGCGCGAGCGCCCAATCGATGTAGCGCCGGTCCTCCTCGCCTACGCCGTTCGCGGCAATGTAGGTGCGATACACGGGAAAACAGGCGATGACCTCGGCGAGAGCCTGTCGCAGGCTCCGCTGCGTGACGTCGCGCGTGCTGCGCCGCGAGCGAGCGATCCGTGAGATCTCTGCAGCGAGCACGTTCAGCTCCGCCGCGAGCGAGTTATCGACGACGCGCTGCTTCATCTCGCGCGCCAGGTCGCTCCAGCTCGTGTGCTCTGCCGTGAAGGTCCCATAGATGCGGTCGAGCCGCGCCCGAGCGGCGCCATCGACGAACAGCCCGTTGACGACGTTCACGAAGCGGTATCCCGTCGCGCCGTGCACGGCCCAGTCCGCGCGCAGCGGCTCGAAGTCGGCCGTGATCTTCTCGACGACGAGATAGAGCGGCAGGGTCTCGCGCGCGCTCAGCGACCCGTTTGCTGCGCCCGCGGTGCTGCCGATGCCCGCGCTCGCCGCGCGCCGCTCATCGGCGACCCGACTCTGCAGCCGCCGAAAGTACTGTGCCGGATCGTAGAGTCCATCGGGATGATCGATGCGCAAGCCGTCCACCTTGCCCGCTGCGATCAGCTTCAGAACGAGGCCGTGAGTCGCCTCGAACACCGAGTCGTTCTCCATGCGCAGGGCCGCGAGATCGTTCACGTCGAAGAAGCGGCGGTAATTGATCTCATCCGATGCGACACGCCAGTACGCAAGCCGGTAGGCCTGCGCCTCGAGGAGCCGATGCAGCGCATCGAAGCTCGCTGGCTCCCCGCTCGCTCCATTGAGCGCCCGAACCGCCGCGTCGATGGCCGTGGACAGGCCGGGAGCGCGGCCACACAGCCGCATCAGGCGCCGCTTGTGGGCTTCCTTGTCGCGCTGGCGCTCCTCGCGCGCGGCGGGCGCAAGCTCGCGCCGGTCGGGCAGATGGCCGAACGCGGCGATGAGGCTCGAGAAGTCCGCGCGCTCCTCCGCGCCGAGGCCGGTGAGCTCGGCACTCTCGAGCGAGCGCTCGAGGATGCGCGGGTAGCCGCGCGGGTCCACCGGGAAGCGGTGCTCGTGGTAGTAGACGGCGAAAGCGCCGCAGGGCTCCTCGAATCTGAGCGCGAGCTCGCCTCGCTCGAGGGCACTGCCGTAGTAGTCGCCGAGCACGGGCACGAGCACGCGCCCGGCGAGCGCCGGGTCGATGTTCTCCCAGTCGATATCGAAGAACTCTGCATAGACGGAGGACTGCCCGTTCTCGAGCACGTCCATCCACCAGGCATTGTCCGCGCCCATGATACCGACGTGATTCGGCACCCAATCGAGGATGTGGCCCATGCCGTGCGCGCGCAGCGCCGCGACGAATGCGTCGAGGTCCTCAAGGGTTCCGATCTCGGGATTGATGCTGTTGTGATCGACTACGTCGTAGCCATGCGTGCTGCCCGGGCGGGCGCGCATGTACGGCGAGCAGTATAGGTGGCTTACGCCGAGCTCGGCGAAATACGGCACGAGCGCCGTCGCATCGCGCAGGGTGAAATCGCGATTGAGCTGCAGGCGGTACGTCGCGCGCGGTATCCCCCCGGTCGGTATCCCGCCGTTCGCCGCCTCAGGAGCGGCCATGACGGCGCGACAGCAGCCACGTGACGCTCCAGGGCTCGAGCTCGTTGCGTGTCACGGCGCGGCGGATGCCGGGGTGAGTAGCGAAGATCAGGCGGCCAGCCATGCGCGCGACGAGCGGCACGGTCGTATCCGTCAGATTTGCGAGCAGATGCAGGGTCGAGCCGTCCTCGAGGGCCCAGTCCACCGCGAACGCACCGCTCTCCTCGAGGCGGATGCAGTGGGCCGAGCGGATTTTCGGGATGCGCGGGGCGATCTCGCGGCGGCGAAGCGCGAGCAGGCGCCGGTAGTGATCGAACGCGCGCGCATGGCGCGGTTCGGCGAGCGCGCTCCAGTTGAGGACCGCCGAGCGCGCGGTTGCAGGGTCCGTCGCATCGGGCAGTCCGTCGAGCGCAGCGCGGAAGCGCTCGAAACGCGCGAACTCACGGCGGCGGCCTTCCCGCACCTTCTCCGCGAGCTCGGGGCCGAAATCACAGAAGTAGGGAAACGGCTGCGCCGCCTCCCACTCCTCGCCCATGAAGAGCAGGGGAATCGCGGGCGCGAGCAATACGATCGCCGCAGCGGCTCTGAGCGCCGCCTCGTTCGCAACCAGCCTGCTCAGCCGCTCGCCGAACGCGCGATTGCCGACCTGATCGTGGTTTTGCAGGAAATCGATGAAAGCGGTGGGCGGCAGCGCCGCGCTCGGCTCTCCGCGCGGGCGGCCTTCATGCGCGGAGCGTTCTCCCTGATAAGCGAAGCCTTCCGCGAGGCCGCGGCAGAGCAGGGCGTGCGGCGAGTGGGCGTAGTCCTCGTAATACCCGTCCACCTCGCCGGTCAGGATGACGTGCAGGCAATGATGCACGTCATCGTTCCACTGCGCATCGAAGCTCTCGGGCGTCCCCGCGACGGCGAGCCGATGTGCCTCGTTCGCCGCGTTCTCGAGCACGAGGTAGATCGGTCGCTCGCTCCCCGGTCCGTCGCGTACGGCACGGGCGATCTCGGTGAGGATGTGCGGCGTGCTCTCGTCTCGTATCGCATGTACGGCATCGAACCGCAAGCCGTCGAAGCGGTATTCGGTGAGCCAGTAGAGCGCGTTGTGCAGGTAGAAGTCCCGCACCGCGCGGCTGTCCTCGCCGTCGAAGTTGATTGCCGCCCCCCACGGGGTGTGATGCCGCTCGTTGAAGAACGGCGGCGCGTAGCGGGCGAGGAAATTGCCCTCGGGGCCGAAGTGGTTATAGACCACGTCGAGGATCACCGCGAGAGCGCGCCTGTGCGCCGCTGCGATGAGCCGCCTCAGATCGTCCGGCGTGCCGTATGCGGACTCGGGCGCGAACGGCAGGACACCGTCGTAGCCCCACCCGCGCCGCCCGGGGAAGTCGCCGACCGGCATGAGCTCGATCGTGTTGATGCCGAGCTCGATCAGATGGTCGAGCTTGCCCTCGACCCCGGCGAACGTCCCTTCGGGAGTGAACGTTCCCACGTGCAGCTCGTAGATCACGGCCTCGTGCCAGGGCCGCGCATGCCAGGCCGCGTCGCTCCATTTGAATGTGCGCGGATCGACGACGCAGCTCGGACCGCTCACGTCGTACGGGTTGAATCGCGAGGCAGGGTCGGGCACCTCGATGTCCTCATCGATCCGGTAGCGGTACAGGCTCCCCGCGGCTGCCGCGTCGGTCACGAGCTCGTACCAGCCGCCGTCCGCCGGCTGCATCGCAATGATGCGCGGCGGCGATGCGCTCTGCGCTTCGTGCGGTGCCCGGCTCGCGAGCACGAGCTCGACCCGCCGCGCGCGCGGCGCCCAGAGCCGGAAACGCACGGTCCCTTCCGCCGTCGGCTCGGCGCCGAACGGCATCCGATGGAGAAGCTCGCGGTGCAATGGGGCGTCGACGATCCTTGCCATTGAATGAGGCTCCAGGCACGGCGGCAGGTCAGCCATCGGCCACCTCGGTGAGCAGCGCGAGCGAACGGCCTTCGAGAGGGTAGGGGTTGCCATCCGCTGGCGGGTGGAGGTCCCCGCGTGCGGTATCGAGTAGTGGCGCCCAGCGGAAGCCGTCGCGGCAGGGCGGCAGCGTGAAGGGGACCTGCTCGTAGTGGGCGTTGAAGAGCAGCAGGAAGTTCTCGTCCGTGATGGGCCGTCCGCGGCCGTCGACGCGCTCGAGCGCAAGGCCGACGAGGTACACGCCCAAGGCTCGAGCGAACGCCTGCTCCCACTCGGTGTCGGTCATCTCCGCGCCCGCCGGATTGAGCCAAGCCACATCCTTCACGCCCTCGCCGGGGATCGGCCGGCCCTGCAGGAACCGTCGCCGCCCGAACACGGGGTGATGTCGCCTCAGCTGCACCATTTGCGTCACGAATTCGAGGAAGCCTCGCTGCTCGTCGGAAAGCGACCAGTCGAGCCAGGAGACCTCGTTGTCCTGGCAGTAGGCATTGTTGTTGCCTCGCTGGCTGCGCGCGAGCTCATCGCCCGCGAGGATCATCGGCACGCCCTGCGACAGCAGCAGGGTCGCCATGAGATTGCGCTTCTGTCTCAAACGCAGCGCGCGGATGCCCGGATCATCCGTCGGCCCCTCGGCGCCGCAGTTCCATGAGCGGTTGTTGTCCGTACCGTCGCGGTTGTGCTCCCCGTTCGCCTCGTTGTGCTTGCCGTCGTAGCTCACGAGGTCCTCGAGCGTGAAGCCGTCGTGCGCGGTGATGAAGTTGATGCTGGCATGGGGCTTCCTGCCGCCCGCTTCGTACAGATCGGCGGAGCCCGAGAAGCGCCGCGCGAATTCGCCGATGAGCCCGCCGTCGCCCTTCCAGTACGAGCGCATCGTGTCGCGGTACTTGTCGTTCCACTCGTTCCAGCCCGCTGGGAAGTTGCCGACCTGATAGCCTCCCTGACCCACGTCCCACGGCTCGGCGATCAGCTTCAGCTGCGAGAGCACCGGGTCCTGGCTGATGGTGTCGAAGAACGAGCCGAGCCGATCCACCTCGAAGAGCTCGCGGGCGAGCGCCGCGGCGAGATCGAAGCGGAAGCCGTCGACGTGCATCTCGATCGCCCAGTAGCGCAGCGAGTCCATGATGAGCTGCAGCACGCGCGGATGCTGCAGATTGAGCGTGTTGCCCGTGCCCGTGAAATCCATGTAGTAGCGCGGCTCGTCGGGGTTCAGGCGGTAGTACGCCGCGTTGTCCGCGCCGCGGAACGAGAGCGTCGGGCCCAGGTGATTGCCTTCGGCCGTATGGTTGTAGACGACATCGAGGATCACCTCGATTCCGGCCGAGTGCAGTGCCTTCACGGCGGTCTTGAACTCGTTCGCGTGTCCGCTCGCGCAGTAGCGCATTTCGGGGGCTAAGAAGCCGATCGTGTTGTAGCCCCAGTAGTTGGTGAGGCCCCGATCGCGGAGGTGGCGGTCGTCGAGGAAGGTGTGGATCGGCATCAGCTCGACCGCTGTCACCCCGAGCCGCAGCAGGTGCTCGATGACCGGCGCGGTCGCGAGCCCCTCGTAGGTGCCGCGCAGGCGCGGCGGCACCTCGGGGTGGCGGATCGTGAAGCCGCGCACGTGCAGCTCGTAGATCACCGTGTCGTGCCAGGGGGTCCGCGGCGGACGGTCGTCCCCCCAGGTGAACGCCGGATCGATGACACGGCACTTCGGCATGCCGGGCGCGCTGTCGCGCTTGTCGAAGGACAGATCGGCGCGGGAGTGGCCGATGCGATAGCCGAACTGCGCGTCGCTCCATTTCAGCTGCCCGACGATCTGCTTCGTGTAGGGCTCGATGAGGAGCTTGTTCGGATTGAAGCGGTGGCCATGCTCCGGCTCGTAGGGACCGTGGACGCGATATCCATAGAGCTGTCCCGGCCGCGCCTCCGGAAGATAGCCGTGCCAGATGAAGTCGGTCCGCTCTTTGAGCGCGATTCGCTGCCGCTCGTGCCGGCCGGTCGAATCGAAGAGGCACAGCTCGACGCGCGTCGCATGCTCGGAGAAGAACGCGAAATTGACGCCCTCGCCGTCCCAGGTGGCGCCGCGCGGATACGGCGCGCCGGGCCAGAGCGCCGTGATCTCGCCGTCCGTGTCCATCATCCTCTCACTCCGCTCCCGCGAGCTCGAGCAGTGTCTTGATTGGAATGCCCGCCCAGTCCGGTCGGTTCCGCAGCTCGTAGCGAAGTTCGTAGAGGGCTTTCTCGAGCTCGAAGAGCTCGATGAGCGGACGCGCCTTGTCAAAGGCGCCGTACAGCCCCGCATCGCGCACGCCGGCCTCGTACGCCGCCAGGAATTCACTGCGGGCCGCACGTTCCCAGGCGAGCAGCAGCGGCTGCCAGCGCGCGCAATCCTCGTGCGACTCGAGCGTGCAGCGCTGCATCGCGACGGAACGCGCGTACGTGAACGAGCGCAGCATCCCCGCCACATCGCGCAGCGGAGTGCTCTTCTCGCGCCGGCTCGCGAGAGTCCGCGCCGGCTCGCCCTCGAAATCCGCGATCACCCAGTCGTTGCGCTTCAGCAGCACCTGCCCGAGGTGAAAGTCGCCGTGGTGGCGGATCTTCACGCCGTGCACCGTCGTCGCGGGCGCGAGGGCTTCGACGCGGCGCAGCAGGGCGTCGCGCCGGGCGTAGAGAGCGCCGGCGTCGGCCCGCACGGACTCCGGCAGCTCATCGAGACGATTCAGCATCTCGAGCGTGGATCGCGTGTCCTCGCTCACTCGGCCGCGCCAGAGCTCCAGATCGCCGCTCGTGATCGGCTCGGCAGCGAAGTCGGGGTCCTCGGTCGGTGTTGCGAGCGCCCGATGCAGGCCGGCCGTGCGTTCGCCGAGCATGTGCATCAGCGCGAGATACACGCCGTGCGCATCCTGCGCCACGGGCGCCGCCGTGCGCCGATCCTCGAGGAAGCGCACCAGATAGCCGACGGTGTAGTCCCACCCGTCACCCTGGTTCTGAACGAACGCCTGCAATAGCGCGAGCGTTGCAACGCTTCCGTCGGACGCCACGTATTCGAGCGCCCCCGCGAGCGGCACGATATGCGGGAAATGCGCGACCTCCGTGAGGAAGCGCCCGATGTCGAGCTCCGGATGAATACCGGCCTGCACGCGCCGCAGCGCCTTGATGAAGAGCCGCTCGCCGATGCGCAGCGCGGTGTTGCTGCTTTGCGCGAGCGGCTGGCCGACCGCGAGCTCCGTGCCGGGCTCCCCGCGCAGCTCCGCATACAGGCTCGTCGGCGTGAAGCGCAGGCGGCCCTCGGCGAGCGGCAGCTCCCCGCCGCGCCCGATCTGATCGATCAGCGCGCGGCAGAACATCTCGTCGGCGAACGCATCGGCGAGCACGCCGGTACGCGCCTGCTGTCTCACCCGCGCGATGGCGGCGGCGTGCAGCCGCGACCAGCGCTCCGACTGCGCGGCGGCGGTGTCCTCGAACGCGAGGGTGAGCGGGACGAAATAGCGCGCGCTCTCCGTCGCACTCTGCACATCGAAGAGCGCGACCAGCCAGTCGCCCTCCGCGGTCCACTGTGTTTGATCGGCGAGCCGTGCTCTGGCGATCGACGTGCCCTTGCCCGCATACCAGCGCTGCACGGCGAGATATCCGGGTAGGACGCGCTCCTCGAGCTGCGTGCGCAGGCGGGCGGCAAGGCCTCCCCGCCAGAGCGCCACGTGCTCGGGGAAGAAGCTGTTCCAGCGGTCGATGAGCACGAGCACCGGCGTGTCCTCGCGCGCGAGCCGCTCCTCGTGCCACGCGGGCGCTTGCGCCTCGCGACTCAAACGGAACCAGTAGAAGCCGTGCCCGGGCATGGTGAGCAGATACGGCAGGTCCCCGATCGGCGGAAAGGCCGTGCGGCCGAGCATCTCGATCGGGACGCGGCCCTTGAACTCGGCGAGATTGAGCTCGACGGGCTGCGCCGAGCGCGCGAGGTTCACCACGCAGAGGATCGTGTCGTCCCCGTATTCACGCACATAGGCGAGCACCTTGCGGTTTCCGGGGCGGATGAAGCGCATCGCGCCGCGCCCGAACGCCTGCGTTCCCGTGCGCACGGTCAGCATGCGCTTCATCCAGTTCAGGAGCGAGGAGCGGTCGCGGGTCTGCGCCTCGACGTTCACGGCCTGGAACCCGTAGATCGGGTCCATGATGGGCGGCAGGTACAGTTGCTGCGGATCGGCGCGTGAGAACCCCGCGTTGCGGTCGGGGCTCCACTGCATCGGCGTGCGCCCGCCGTTGCGGTCGCCGAGGAAGAAGTTGTCGCCCATGCCGATCTCGTCGCCGTAGTAGATGATCGGCGAGCCGGGCATCGAGAGCAGCAGGCCGTTCATGAGCTTGATGCGGTCGATGTCGTTCTCGAGAAGCGGGGCGAGCCGCCGGCGGATGCCGAGATTCAAGCGGGCGCGCGGATCGGCGGCGTACATGCGGTACATGTAGTCGCGCTCCTCGCTCGTGACCATCTCGAGAGTCAGCTCATCGTGGTTGCGCAGGAAGATCGCCCACTGGGAGGTCGCCGGGATGTCGGGCGTCTGGTCGATGATCTCGGTAATCGGGTAGCGATCCTCCTGGGCGATGGCCATGTACATGCGCGGCATCAGCGGGAAGTGATAGGCCATGTGGCACTCGTCGCC
>JBOHZR010000373.1:0-6691 GCA_050738595.1 Steroidobacteraceae bacterium
ATCGACGAGGAGCCGATCGCGAATGCGCAGCTGATCGTAGGCGCTTCGCGCGCGAGGGATTCTCTGGGGCTGCTCGAGCGGGGGCTGCGAGGCTGCCGCGATTTCATCCGTCATCAGCGCACCTTGATCCGAATCTTCGCGGCCTTCTGCCGCCCGTCCGTCGCGTTGATCATTGAGCTCACATCGTAGTCGACCCCGGCGAGTGCCTCGCTCGTATCGATCGTCACGAGCGCGGTCTGGCCGATGAGGCGCTGATTGGCGAACAGGATCAGATCGGAGCTCGCGCTCCAGAGCACGGGCGGTGCGATCCTCGCGGCGAGCGATCCGTCATCGAGGCTCTCGAGCACCCACACCGCGCTCCCATCGAGCACTTCGGCGCCGAGGAAGCCCGGCCAGAGCGGCTCCCGATCCGCACTCGTGCCCGCCTCGGTGCAGCGCGCCTGAAAGAGCGCGTGCTTTGTCGGGCGCACCCGATCCCCGAGGGCGACGTCAAGTCCTGCCTGCCAGTGCTGCGCGAGCCACTGCGACCACGTGATCGCATACACCAGGCGTGTGCCGAGTCGTTGATAGCGCGCACCCCAGGGCAAAAGGCCCGAGGCCGGCCAGTCGCTCTCGGCCGGGGCGACGAAGAGCGCATCGGCACTGAAGAGTTGGCTTCCGGCCGGTGCGAGAGCGCCTGAAGCCTGGGATTCATCCGCGGCGTTCGCATCCGGATCGATGCTCGTGAAGAGCTCGGCCGCGCCGATCGATGAGTCCGCGGGCGCTGCTGCGACCTGGATACCGGTGCTCACCGCACCTGTCGCCGTGCTGTCATCGCTCGCCGGCTGCGCCGCGATGCTACCGCGGGTGCCGAGGTCGGCTGCGGCGGTCGAGGTGTCCTGCGCCGCTCCTGCAAAGTGCGCCTGGGTGCTGAGGGAGGCACTCGCGGCGCTCGAGCCTTGTGCAGCGCCCGCGAGGCGAATGGCGGTCGAGAGCGCACCGGTTGCCGTAGCGATGGCGCTCGCTGCGCTACTCAGGAGCGCTCCGGTGCGAAGCGATGCGGCTGCGGAGCTCGCATCCGATGTGCTCGAGAGGAGCGCGATGCCAGTGAGGAGCTGCGCGGCTGCCCCCGTGAAATCGCTCGCCGGGCCCGAGAAATTGATCCCCGCGAGGAGCGCTCCCGTCGCGCTCGATGTGTCCGTGGCCGCGGCCCCCGCGGAGGTCCCGGTGCGCAGTGACCCGCTCGCGCTCGTCACCGAGAGCGCATTGCCCGCGAGAATGATTTGAGTTGTGAGACTTCCGATCGCGTTCGTGAGCGCAACGGCCGCGCCAAGCATCACAATCTGCGTGTTGAGGACGGCGCTCGCGCTCGTATTATCGTCGGCCGAGCTGGCGATGTGCTGCTGAGTGCCCTGCAGAGTCCCGCTTGCAGCGGAGGCATCCACCGCGGCGCTTGCCGCCTTAATCGCAGTTTGCAAAGAGCCTGCAGCGACGCCTACCGCACTCGCCAACCCCTGAAGTTTGGCCTGGGTGATCAGGTTGGCCGTCGTGCTCGTGATGTCATTCGCAGCGCCGAGCAGCTGAATGGCCGTTGAGAGACTGTCGAGAACGCTTGAGGCCGACTGCGCGTAGGCGACCGGCCCCGGCATCACCACGACGGTGAGCGTGCTCCAGGTGCCCCCATTGTTCCACTGGCACGCGGCCGTGAAATTGTTGCTGGTTGCGACGATCTCCCCATTGGGCTCGACCGTCATGAAGGTCGAGTCATAGAGGACGGGGGTACCTGCTCCCGGGGCGCCGTCGGACCACGTGCCATTCGCATCGAGGATGCTGCCGACGCCCGTATAGAGCGGCGCCCCAAGGGTCACGGTCTGAAAGTTTGTGAGCGAAGCGGCGAGGCTTGTGCTGCTCGAGGCAGCGCCCGCGAGGCGAATGGCGGTCGAGAGCGCACCGGTTGCGCTCGATATATCGAAGGGCTGCGCGGAGGCAAAGGGATAAAGATTGCCCGCGGCCGTAGTACTATCGGATGCGGCAGCGAGGAAATCGCTGTTGAGCTTTCCGGAGGCGCTCCCCGCATCGTTCGCTGCCCCTGCAAGTCCCGCTCCGGCGGGCAAGCTGATGAGCGAGAATGCGCCGCCCCCGCTGAGGGAGGCGTGCAGATTCGCGACATCCGTCGCACTCAGGGACGTATCGAAATAGGCGAGATAGCAGATGTTCGCCGCCATCGAGCCCTGGCCGGCGAGATTACCGATCCTCCCAATCGTCGTCGATGCGCCGCCGTAGCCCGGATTGGAGCCGCTCGCGGCGACAGAACCATCAATGTAGATGCCCCACGGTCCTCCGTACTCCGATACGCAGGCGATCGAATGAGGAGTTCCCGTGGTGAGATCGACCCCAGAGGGAAGAAGCGCGTTTCCCTCTACGGCAAGCTCCGGCTGGAGACCGCCCCCAACTATCTCCTGGAAAAGAATCTGCACCGCGTTGAGCTGCGCGGAAATGCTTGAGTTCGGAAAGAAGTACGTCCCCTCGGCATCGGCGGCCGCGATCTCGTTGTAAGCGATGAAGATCGACGTTGCGGCAGCTCCATTGACGGAGGGACCGCCGCTTACGCTGTAGCCATAATCATTGTCGCTGTCTTTTTCCGTGATCTGAAAGCCGTACCCGTACGTGCCGTTCGCGGGAGCCGACCCGCCCGCATCCTGAGTGAGCGCTGCACCCGTGGGACTGAAATCCTTGACGGTCTCGTTATCGGAGTCGACTCCGATGAGAAGCACGCAGGAGCCGGCTTCAACGCCGCTCGAGTTGAAGGCCTTGGCCATGATTCAGGCGGTCGGGAAAAACCAAACGTTCTCTTCTGCGGAGGGCATGAAAATGCATCCGTGAAGCCGCGGAACGTAGCTGAAGCGACTGAAGAACTGCCCTGTGCCATCAGTCGGAGCAGTGGGCGCAGCCCCGGCGATCGCCAGAATGGAGACCACATAGGTGCTCGGGTCGAGTTCGTAAACGACGTTGCTTCCAGGACGCAGAAAGAGGTACGAGTCCCGGTCCGGGCAGTACACGGGGCTGAAGGCCGCACCCGTTGCGTAAGCATTCGGGTCGTTCAGTGTGACCGCGGTGAACGCAGCATTTGACTTGGTGAGGTCGTAGTACGCCGCAGGCGTCGGGCCGTTTGGGAACTGAAAGAGGAGGTGCCGCGCCGGGTCGTACACATACGGTGTTCCGCCCTGGATTGCCCCCGCCGGGTTCCCGGTGCTCGTGAAAGGCGTCCAGACCTGGGTGAGTGGTGCGAAGCGAAAAAGCGCCCCTGCCTGATTGCCGGTGTGCCACACGTTGCCGAAGTAATCGAGGTGCGTGTAGCACTCCGCCTGCGCGAGGCCCACCCCGTAGGAGCCCCCTGTCGGGGGAACGGGCCAAGTGCCTTCCGGGTCGTAAACTCCGGTTGACGGGTCGAACGCGTCAACCGTGTTGAACAGCCCGTTGCCGTTACCCCACGCCGCGGTGCAGCCGAAGCGCATCATGCGCTTCAGGAGTGGCACCCACTTCCACACCGCGTACCCGTGAGCCGCCGAGGGGCTCCCATCGGCGTAGTACGGGTTGCCCTGCACGGGGCTTTGTGAGCCGTAGTCGCCGACATTCTCGGTTGGCAGGAGATCAATCAGCCAGTGCGGGTTCGCGGTGTTGAGAGCCAGCCGCAGCTGCTCATTGCCGGCCCAGTCGGAATGGCCACCGCCCGAGAAGAGCAGATCACTCGTCGCCTCGTTGAGCGTCGCGCCAGAGTAGGCTGCGATGCCAACGGGTTCACCCGATTCACCGCCCGTGCCGCCGGGATTCGCGTACTGCGTCATCACCTGATTGGCGACGTCGGTATTCGCGAACTGCGTCCAGGTGAGCAACGGCAGTCCGCTGCGCCAGGAGGGAAACGCCGATACGGTACGCGGTGCGACGGCCCATTCCGGGTACTTCGGCTGCGGGTCACTTCCCGAGGTCGTGAACTGCGCCCAATTCGAGGCGTTGACCTGGCGATTCCACGCCGCGAGTGCCCCGGGGGCATCCTGGTCCACGGCATAAGCGATTCCGGGCTGAAGATTGCCAAAGTAGCTCGAGGCATCCGGGAAGTGTCCGGAGGTGAGCGCGGTTCCGGAGGGCGCCGTCACATCTGCAGCAGTGAGCGCGCGTTGCCACGCCGCACCCCAGTTGGCATCCCATTCGATCGCGGCGAGATCACCATTGACCGCCGAGTTGTAGTACCCGCACGCACAGGAGTATTGCGCGCCCTGCTGGTACTGCCAGAGGCGCGAGCCTCCCAGCATCCCGACTGGCAGCCGGAAGAAAAACTGCTTGACGTTATTGAACGCGGCGAGCGTGGCGTTCGAGAATCCGGGCTCGATGTCGGAGACGAAGCCGACGACCCCGGCCATGAAATAATTCTGGAAAGAGCCGACGTAGAGGTCCCCGGGTGCTGTTTTATTGTAAAGCGGGATCGCCGCGGAGCCGAGATACATGTCGGCCCAGCAGCCGAGATTGTTGCTGAGGGAGTTCGCCGCGAAGTACTCCACTTGCGTCGTCGCGATCGCGAGATAGTCGGTCTTGACCTGCTCATCGACTGCGTTACCTGAGACCCACGTGCTCGCGTCGGGCCAGAGAGCTGCCACCTGGCAGAAGAGCCGGAAAGCCCACGCCCGCCCGCGATCCTGCAGACCATCGTAAAGCGCACGCGCCAGCCCATGATTGCTCGGAGTTGCCGACTCGTTCGGATTGATCCACATCCAGCAGATTTGGGCCCAGAAGGCGAGCGTCTCCAGGTGCGAGAAGCGAGCCGTGAAGAGGTAGGACGTGTGGCCCGGAGAGGGCGCGTGAGCCGTTGCGTCCCCATCGGAGTAGCCCAGATCGAGGGGATTGGCACTAGTACCGCTCGCCGCGACTACGATCGGGCTGCCCGTCCACCCGGACTGCGACTGCGTGAGATACGGATTGCGCGAGGGCGCGAGCACCCGCAGCGATGTCTCATCGCGATAGCGGATCGGAAACGTGTTTGAAGCGTATACGTTCGCGATCATCGCCTGGAAGGCGGTCGGATCGCAGTCGGCGGCGTATGCCGCATCCCAATGCGGGATGAGGCCGATATGCGGGGCGTAGCCGGCGCTCCCGAGCACGGTCGGGAAATCGCACTGGCTCATCGGGGCGATCGTTGTCGTGAGGGCATCGAGTGCCGCGGGGCTCGGCGTCACCGCGACGTTCGGAAGGAGCCCCGTCGCGCGGCAGTAGGGCGCATCGTGCTGGGGGATGACGCGCTTGAAGTCGGTGAGGCCGCTCGTGCCCCCGGTATACCAATTGATCGTGAACCAAGCGGTGCGCTGGTACTCATCGAGGGAAGTATTGCTGTAGCGCACCGTCCCGTTGACGGTGAGCGTGATGCCGTAGGTGATATCGGTGGGATTGGCGATCGATATCCAGCCATCCTCGACCGCCGTCTCGATTTCGATGTCGCCCGTCGAATACAGGCGCACGTAGAACCAAACTCCGACCTGATTGCCGCTTCCGACGTTCGAGTAGAAATGCCACTCCGACATCGTGGGGCCGGAGATGAATTGGCGGACCAGGCCGTTGCTGTCCTTCGCGTCGCTGCTCGTGAGAGCGAGGAGGTTTCGCAGCTCGACGGTGCCGTTGATGCCGCCCGAAAAGGCCGCACTGCACTGAGGATTGGCCGCCTGAAGATCCGCGAGCGACAGTGGCGTACCGCTCGGGGCGATCGACGTCGTTGCGAGCTGAACGAATGCTCGCGTGTTGGCCGTGAGGCTCGAGAGGCCCGAAATGCTCGCGAATTTCAGCGATCCATCGGACCAGTAGTTGAGCGGATTGACCTGAAGGGCGCTCGCCCCGCTTGTGGCGGTGAGGTACTGCCCCGCCGGTACGTCGCCCTTTTTGAACGGGTGGCCGAACGTGTAGGGCACCGTCGCATTCGTTGCGGCAGCGGTGAGGCCCAGGGCCACGAGCCCGATCGGAGAACCGGCGCTCCCGAGCGTGCCGGAGCCGCCCGAGGTCGAGGAAGCCGCCCCCGCGAGCGCCGTACCCGGTCCATTGCCCTTCGGGTAGCGCCCATAGTACTTCCCGTCCGGCGAGGCCGTCGGGATCGAGAGGACGAGCCGATTGAGTCCTGGCGCTGACATGGGATCACGCGACGCGCGGCAGCAGAATGCCGTCGCGAACGCTCGTGCTGTTGCCGAGCGTGAAGCTCGTCTGTTGGCCCGCGCCGTTACCGATCACGCGGCCCCCGTAATAGTTGGTTGGGTTCGTCGTGGCTTGCGAGCTCGCGAGCGTTTTCCACTTGCCGTTTCCGATCCCCGTGTAGCTCACCGTTTTGATGCCATTACCCGGCGGATTGCGCAGGGCGAGACCGCCCGTAAGTTCGATGCCCATTACCCCGGACGGAAGGGAGAACTCGATGCCCGAGTACGTGCTGGTCGCAGTGCCCGTGAAGGCAACGCCCGTCGGCCCGGGCACCGGCTGGCCCATCCACTCTGAAGCAGCACCACAGTTATCGTACTCATCGAACCATTGCAACGCGGTGTCCGGAATCGTGGGGCCAGCGACCATGCCGCTCACCGGCTCGATGGCGTACTCGGCGAGCTGCTGCTCGAAGCTCACCGGGATGCCGTAGATGACCGCTGTGGCAACGGCGTAACGGGCGAGCTGATAGATATCGGTCGGATAC
>JBOHZR010000374.1:0-5373 GCA_050738595.1 Steroidobacteraceae bacterium
GTCTCGGACAACATCGAGGACTATTACGTCACGCCGTACGAGCTCGGCTACGGCCCCTTCGTGAAGTTCGACCACGACTTCGTCGGCCGCGAGGCGCTCGAAAAGACGGCCAAGGAGCCGCACCGCAAGAAGGTGACGTTCGCTTGGAACGGCGAGGACATGGCGAAGATCTACGCCTCGGTTTTCAAGCCCGGTGAGGAGCCCTACAAGTTCTTTGATCTGCCGATCGCGAACTACGGCTCCGCCTCCTACGACGCCGTCAAGATGGGCGGCAAGGTCGTCGGCTTCTCGATGTTCGGGGGCTACAGCTACAACGAGCGCACCGCGCTGTCGCTGGGCATCGTCGACCCCAACATCAATATGGGCGACGTGCTGACGCTGCTCTGGGGCGAGGAGGGCGGCGGGACGAAGAAGCCGACGGTCGAGCGCCACAAGCAGCTCGAGGTGCGGGTGAAAGTCTCCCCGGTGCCCTACGCCGCGGATGCGCGCGAGGGCTACCACGAGGGCTGGCGCTCGCGCACGGCTTAACGCGCCGCAACCGCCTCAGAGCTCGGCTTTCATGAGGAGATCGGCGCCGCTCGCGGCGGCAGCGGCGTGCGCGTGCGCGCGCGGCAGGATGTGGGCTGCATAGAATCTCGCGTCCGCGATCCGCGCACGGGAAAGGCGATCCTCGGCGCGCTGCCTGACCGACTCGCCCGCGGCGAGAGCATGCTGCCAGGCCCCGGCCGCGATGCCGAGCCACTGCAGAAAAGGGTACGCCGCGGCTCCGACCAGATCGCGATCGCCCGCGCTCGAGCGGCCGAGCTGCGCTGCGGCCTCGCGCAGCCGGGTGCACTCGGCGCTGAGACCGGCGGCGAGCGGGGCGAGCGAGGCGATGTCTCGAATCGCATCCGCCGCTTGTGCGATTTCAGCGAGCCACTCCCCGAGCGCGGCTCCCGCGTCGCGCAGTACCTTGCGCGCGAGGAGGTCGTGCGCCTGGATGTAGTTCGTGCCCTCGAAGATCGGCCCCACGCGCGCGTCCCGATAGACCTGGGAGATCTCGCTGTCGTCGACGTAGCCCGTGCCGCCGTGGACCTGCACGCCGAGGGAGGCGACCTCGACGGCGATATCGGAGCAGCACGCTTTCACGATGGGCGTGAGCAGCGCAAGGCGGCGCTCCGCGCGAGCGCGCGCCCCGTCATCCGTCACAGATCGCGCCGCATCGAGCGTGGCCGCGGCCGTGTAGGCGAGCCCGCGTGCGCCCCCTGTGAGCGCCCGCATCGTGAGCAGCATGCGCCGCACGTCCGCATGCTCGATGATCGGCTGTGGGCTGCCAGTGGCACCGCGCCCCTGCACGCGCTCCCGTGCGTAGCCGAGGGCGAGCTGCAGAGCGCGCTCGGCGAGCCCCGTCGAATGCAGCCCGACGCCGAGGCGCATCTGGTTCATCATCGAGAACAGGCACTCGACGCCGGCGTGCAGCGGACCCACGAGCCACCCCAGGGCCCCCTCGCGGTCGCCGTAGGCCATGGTGCACGTCGGGCTCGCTCGGATTCCCATCTTGTGCTCGAGTGAGACGGCCACGAGATCGTTCGGCCGTGGATCTCCGCTCGATCCCGGCAGTAGCTTGGGCACGAGAAACAGCGAGATACCCTTGAGGCCGGGCGGGGCTCCCGGTGTTCGCGCGAGAACGAGGTGGATGATGTTCTCGTCGAGGTCGTGATCGCCCCAGGAGATGAAGACTTTGCGGCCGCGCAGCCGCCACGGGGCGGCGGCTCCCTCGACAGGTCCGCCGCGGTCCGGTTCGGCCATCGTGCGCACCGTCGAGAGATCCGAGCCCGCCTGCGGCTCGCTGAGCGCCATCGCGGCTGTCCACGCCCCGCTCACGAGGGGCGGAAGGTAGCGCTCGCGCAGGGGCTCGGCCGCATGCAGGCGCAGGACTTCGACCGCTCCCGCGGCCGCCTCGGGACACATCGCGAATGAGAGATTCGCGCCGGCCCAGACTTCGGTGATGGCCGCGGTGACCGCCATCGGCAGCTCCTGGCCGCCGAAGCGCCGCGGGCCGGTGACGGAGGCCCAGCCGTCGGCGCAGAACCGCCGATACGCCTCGCGAAAGCCTGCGGGCGTTGCGACACCGGCGGCGCTCGGATGCGAGCCCGCCGCATCGCCAGTTCGATTGAGCGGGGAGAGCACATCGCGAGCGAATCGCCCGGCGCCCTCGAGCACGGCCTCGGCGAGCTCTCCGAGTGTCTCCCCGGTGCCGGTTCCGGTGAGCGGGTCGAATCCGGCCGTGCGCGCGGCCAGCTCGATGGCGGCCCGCATCAGCGGGAGCGGCGCTTCATAGGGCATGGACATGCGCGGAATCTATCACCGCTTCCGATCGCGCTCGATCATTGCTCCCGGGCGACCTCGGCGAACAGTGCCCGGAGCCACGCATGGCCCGGGTCGGGCTCGTTGCGCTTGTGCCAGAGCAGAACTTCGTGGCTGTCGAGCACGTCGAACGGCAGCGCGAACGTCTTCAGCGGGACGATCGGAGCCACCAGAGTGGCCACGCGCTCCGGGAGGGTCGCCGCGAGCGGGGTACCGGGAAGCATGAACGGCAGCTCGAGCAGGCTCTGCGCCGTGGCGCGAACGTCGAGATCGAGATTGACGAGCCGGCGCACCAGCTCCTCGATCGGAGCGGTGTGGCCGCTCGGGCGGGCGAACACGTGCGGCAGGCTTCGGTACTGATCGAGCGTCAGCTCGTCCTGGACTCCCGGGTGATCCCGGCACACCGCACAGACCCAGCGCACGGGGCGCAGCTCGATCGTGCGGAAGGTCTCGGGGAACGCCCGCAAGCCGTAGAGCCGGGGCAGGTCGAGGCACAGGCACAGGTCTACATCGCCGTACTCCAGGCGCGTGAGGCTCGTCTGGGAGATCTGCTCGAGATGGCACTGGATACCCGGGGCGTCGCGCGCGATGCGCTTGAGGACGGCCGGCACGAGGCTCGGGATGGCCTCATCGGTCACGATGACGGTGAATACGCGCCGAACCGTCGCCGGATCGAAGCTCGGCTGGGTACCGAGGGTCGCCTGGATTCTGAGCAGCGCCTCGCGCACGGGCTCGACCAGCGAGAGGCCGCGCGGGGTGAGCTGCATCTCCCGCCCGACGCGCACGAGCAGCGGGTCATCGAAGTAATCGCGCAGCTTCTGCAGCGCTGCGCTCATCGCGGGCTGGGAGACGTACACCCGCTCGGCGGCGCGCGTGACGTTCTTCTCGTGCAGCAGGGCATCGAGCGCGATGAGGAGGTTGAGGTCGAAGCGGTTGAGCTGCATGGTTTTGTCGGGGGTGCGCCCGGCGTCCTGACTCCCGCCGGCTTGCGCGCCGCCGGGAGCCCGGTAGACCCCCTCGAGAGACATATTGGACGCGAATAGCTTGAATCCGCAAAACTGATTGCCCCGGCACCGCCGGAGCCGTAACGTCACTCCGGATGACGCAAGCCTCTGAACCCACGGCCGTCCCGCAGCCAGCGCCGGCGTGCTCAGCGCCGCCGCGCGCCGCGCCGCTCGCCGTGGGGTCGCAGGTCACGGTCGACCGCTGGTCGAAAGGCGCCTCGAGCCGAGCGACCGACGAGGTCGCGGAGGAGGCGCCTGTCGCGCTCACCTATCACGGCGTGCCGCACGTCGTCATGCTGGCGACGCCTGCCGACCTCGAGGACCTCGGGTACGGCTTCACGCTCTCCGAGGAGCTCGTCGCGAGCCCCGAGGAGATCCGCTCGGTCGAGGTCGCGGCGGCCGAGCCCACCGCAGGGGCCGAGCTCGCGGGGACCGAGGCCGCCGCATTCGAGGTGCGCATCGGCATCGCCTGGGAGCGCTTTCCGGAGCTGCTGCGCCGCCGGCGCAATCTCACCGGCCGGACGGGATGCGGGCTCTGCGGAACCGAGACCCTCGAGGCTGCGGTGCACCGGCGCACGTGTGTCGGCACGGGTCCGCGGGTGACACCCGGCGAGCTGCACGAGGCGATCACCCAGCTCGAGTCGCTGCAGCCGCTCAACGCGCGCACCGGCAGCGTGCACGCCGCGGCGTGGGTGGTCCCGGGCGAGGGCATCCGGCTCGTGCGCGAGGATGTGGGCCGGCACAACGCGCTCGACAAGGCGATCGGCGCGCTGGTGCGCGCGGGCGCCGCGCTCGATGCAGGCTACATGCTCGTGACGAGCCGGGCGAGCTACGAGATGGTGCAGAAGGCCGCGACGGTCGGGATCGCATTCCTCGCCGCGTTCTCGGCACCGACCGGATTCGCCGTGCGGCACGCCGAGCGCAGCGGCCTCACGCTCGTCGCCTTCGCACGCCGCGACCGGCACGTCGTATACGCTCACCCGCATCGACTCGAGACGTGACATGAACGTTGCGCGGGCACGGGGGCGCCTTAAGCTCATCCGTGGAGCGAATAACTCCTATTCCCACAATCGATTTGCCGCTCGCGGCAGCGAGCCGCTACCGTTCGATGAAACCGATCGCGGTGCGAGACCATGAACGCAGCCGGAAGCCGTGCCGTTGCCACGTTGAGGCCGAGTGAGGATGGGCGAGAGCCGCCCGGCTCCCCCCCGTTCCGCTTCTACGACAATCGCCAGAAGTACCTGGCGTTCGTCAATACCTGCAACGAGAAGTCCGCGGTCGCGCGCCGCGCGATTCAGGAGCTCGCACACGTGCGGCCCTCGCCACCGGCCATCCGGGTGTTCGATGCGGGGATGGGCGATGCGACCGTGCTCTCGCGAGTCATGCGCGGGCTGCATCGGATCTTTCCGACGGTGCCGATGTCGGCGGTCGCGAAGGAGATCAGCCTCGAGGACGTGCGGCTCGGGCTCGAGAAGATGCCCGACCGCTTCCAGGAGCACCCGGCGTCAGTGCTCGTCGTCACCAATCTCAACTATGCCGAGGCTCCGCGGCTCATGCCGCGCGATACCCACCTCGCCGCCGCGCTCAACTGGCAGGAGGTGCGCCTCATCGGCAGCTCCGCGCACGAGTACGCGGAGCAGATCGAGGAGCTGGGGCCGACGCTCGACTACGGTTGGCAGACCCGCCAGAGCCTGAAGACGGGCAATCCCGTGTTCCTGCGCCCCTCCGTGCTCGTCGTGTATCGGGAGGATCACAAGTTCCTGCTTGATGCGGTGATCCCGAAGCCCGGACGGATCTTCGAGAGCTACGATCTGATCGTGGCCTCCCAGCCCTGGCGCGCCCGAATGTCGGCTGAATTCAAGGCGCACAAGGTGCTCGCGCCGCTGGTCAGGAGCCTCGCGCCCGGCGGGCGCCTGCTCGCCATCCAGTCGTGCGGCCGCGACCCGGCGCTCGAGATCGTCCAGAAGCTCTGGCCGGGCGAGAATCCCTTCACGGTGGACCGCCACCAGCTGCTCGCGGCGCT
>JBOHZR010000375.1:0-2289 GCA_050738595.1 Steroidobacteraceae bacterium
GGCGCCGCGGCGTGCCTCGCGGCGCCGCCCGTCGGGCCGCGAATCCTCGGCCGGGCTCGCGGCGGCGAGCGCTTTGCGCAGCTTCGCGAGCGCATAGCGCAGGCGGCTCTTCGCCGTCTCGATCCCGACTCCCGTCACGGCGGCGATTTCCTCGAGCGACAGCCCGGACTGCTCGGCGAGCAGAAACACGTCGCGCTGCTCGAGCGGCAGCGATTCCAGAGCGGCGCGATAGCACGCCAGAAGCTCGGCGCATTCGAGGCGCCTCTCCGGCGATTCCTCATCGGGCGCGCTGAGCGCGAGCGTCGGGTCCTCGCCCGAAGTCTGCTCGTCGTGGGCGGCTCGGCTCGGCCGTGCCGCCACGCGCCGCAGATGATCGATGCAGCAGTTGTGTGCCACGCGATAGAGATAGGTGCTGAATTGCGCGCGCGGCTCGTAGCGCTCGCGATGCGCGATGACGCGACTCCAAACATCCTGGAAGAGATCGTCTGCGGCCTCGCGATCCCGCACGAGGCGCGCAACGTACCGGTAGAGCCGCGCGCGATGGCGCGAATAAAGCGTAGCAAACGCCCGCGAGTCCCCGCCCGCGTAGCGAACCATCAACTCGCCGTCATCCTCGGCCATCGCGCTCGAGTGTACCCGGTGTTTCCTCTTGAACGCAGAAGCCGGCGCTTCGGGGTTGGACACCACGCCATTGACTGCGCGGCAGGGGCCGCGGTGGGGAGCGGCCCTGGCAGACGGCCCAAAGGGGGGGTGGGGCGGGGACTTGCTACAGGAGTAGTGTTGTAGTAGGATATAACACCAGATGAGGTAGGCAGGGTGCTTACCCTCAGTGAACAGGAGAACTTTCATGAACGCAGTGATTTCTCATGATGTCCGCCGGGTCGTCCTCTTCGGTGCAGCGGCTGCGCTCGTGACCGTGTTGATCACGTGGGCGACGTGTGTCCTGGCTGCTCTGGTACAGTAGAGCGGTAAATAGCTGCAACGGGGCGACGCCGCCACCTCGATGGACCCGCACTGGGATGAAAGCCTTCCGATCTACCGCCAACTGCGCGACCGGGTTGTCGCGATGATCCTGGAAGGCGTTCTGAAGGAGGGCGATGCACTGCCCTCGGTGCGGAGCGTCGCCGCCGAGTTCCGGCTCAACCCGCTCACCGTCCTCAAGGGCTACCAGCAACTGGTGGACGAGGATCTCGTCGAGAAGCGCCGGGGCCGCGGCATGTTCGTCGCACCCGGCGCCCGCGATGCCCTGATGAAGGACGAACGGGCGCGGTTCCTCACGGATGAGTGGCCGAAGGTGCATGCGACCATTCAGCGGCTCGGGTTCTCGGCCAGCGACCTGCTCCGCAGCGCGCCGACGCCGCCCGTGGCCCCCTGGCCGACGGCAGGGAGCGACCATGACGAACGTCATTGAGGCGCGCAACCTTTTCAAGGCGTACGGCGCCAAGCGGGCGCTCGATCGCGTGAGCTTCAGCGTCGAGGCCGGCCGCATCGTCGGCATCATCGGCCCGAACGGAGCGGGCAAGACGACGGCTCTGAAGGGCATCCTCGGCCTTGCGGATTTCGAGGGCGACCTCACCGTGCTCGGCCGCAATCCGCGCACCGAGCGCGACCGCCTGATGCGGGATGTCTCTTTTATCGCCGATGTGGCCGTGCTGCCGAAGTGGATGCGCGTGCGCAATGCGCTCGACTACGTCGAGGGCGTTCATCCGCGCTTCGATCGGGCGCGCGCCGAAGAATTCCTGAGCCGCACTGAGATCCACCGCGCGAGCCGCGTGCGCGAGCTCTCGAAAGGCATGGTGACCCAGCTGCATCTGGCGCTGATCCTCGCGATCGATGCGCGGCTGCTCGTGCTCGATGAGCCGACTCTCGGCCTCGATCTGCTCTATCGGCGCCAGTTCTACGACACGCTCCTCAATGATTATTTCAACAAAGAGCGCACGATCCTGATCACGACGCATCAGGTCGAGGAAGTCGAGAATCTGCTCACGGACGTGATCTTCCTCGCGGGCGGACATATCGTGCTCTCGAGCACGGTGGAGGCGATCCCCGACCGTTATCTGCAGCTCACCGTGGGTCCTGACGGGGTGGGCCGCGCCCGAGAGCTGCATCCTTTCTACGAGCGCGAGGTCTTCGGCCGCACGGCGCTCTTTTACGAAGGCCGCAGCGCGCGCGAGCTCGAGCCCCTCGGGGAGGTGCGCACACCGTCGATCGCGGACCTGTTCGTCGCGAAGATTCAGAGCCTGGATGGAAGGCGCGCGCCGAGTGCGGGCGCGGCCCCGGCCGCGGCGC
>JBOHZR010000376.1:0-3443 GCA_050738595.1 Steroidobacteraceae bacterium
GGGGCCAGCGCTGCTGGGGCGGGCGGTGCTCGCGCCGGCCGCGCTGCGCATCACGAGCGCGAATCCGACGCGCTCGGCGGCTTGCGCGATGACGAACGGATGCGCTTGCGGATCAGCGAACCAGTGCACGACCTGATCGGGCTCGCGGTGTCCGACTTCCCCAAGGACGGGGAAGATGCCGGTGTTGAGCGGCGCGAGGTCATCGAGATACTCGCGATAGACGCCCTCGATCCAGAGTCGATCCGACTCTGCGAGGCGGGCATCACGGACACTGATCGACACCGCTCGAATCCCAGATGAAAAGGCCCGGACGGGCTCGAGCGCCGGTCCGGGCCGTGATCTTCAGCCCTCGTCGAAGCCCGTGGCGGGCCTCGAGACGGTCTTACTGCGGCGGAGCGCTCGACGATGAAGACGACTCGCTCGTCGTGCCGCCAGCTGCCGGAGCCGCGGGCGCGCCACCGGCCGGAGGAGCCGCTGCACCACCCTCGGCGGGCGGCGTGGCGGCTGGAGCGGGCTGCTCGGCGGCCGGAGCCGACGAGGAGGCCGATTCCGTGGAACTGCTGCCCCCACCCTGATTCGAGCAGGCAGCGATCATGAACGCCGCGGCCATTGCGGCGAGGACTAGTTTGGTGTTCATTGAGCGGTTACCCCGAAAGAAGAAGCAACGAATGAGAGAGACCTCGAATCAAACAAACGGGCTCGCGCCGATTTCCGACGCCGATTTCCGATCGCGCGGCTGGATTCTATCGGCTCATCGCGAGTTTTGAAACCTTGATGAAGCAACTGTAACTGTCCGCGGCCGGCGACGCCCCGCAGGCGGGCGGCCTGTCCACCCGGCGGACTTGGCCAGCCAGCGCATGCTGCGACGCAGCAGATCGCGCGCTCGGCCGACGAGTCTACAATTGCCCCGCATGCCATCGCTCGAGGGCCCCCATGGATGACGCAACCCCCGAATTCGCCCGACTGCACGCCGCCCATCTCGATGTCCTGCGCGCGCGCTTCGACCGTGCGCTCGAGGAGTGCGGGTATCGCGCCGTGCTCATCTACTGCGGAGCCCCTGTGCCGATCTTCGGGGACGACCAGGAGCATCCGTTCCGGGTGAACCCCTGGTTCAAGGCGTGGGTGCCCCTCACGCAGGCTCCGAACTGCTTCGTGTACTACGAGCCCGGGCGAGCGCCGGTCCTGCTGTTCCATCGTCCCGTCGACTTCTGGTACCTGCCCGCCGAGCTCCCCCGGTCCGAGTGGACGCGCACGATCGAGATCATGCCGATCGCGGACCGCGCCGCCGCCCGCGCCGCCCTGCCCCGGGAGCTCGGACGCGTCGCCTGTCTCGGCGAGCCGTTCGCGGAGGCGGCTGCATGGGGGCTCGCATGCAATCCGACCGACTTCTGCACCCGGCTCGACTACGATCGCGCCGTCAAGACGCCCTACGAGCTCGCCTGTCTGCGCCGGGCGAACCGGGCCGGCGCGCGCGCGCACGTCGCTGCCGCGCGCGCGTTCGCGGGCGGTGCTTCGGAGCGGGAGATCGAGCTCGCGTTCCTCAGCGCCTGTGGCGCGAGAGAGCAGGAGCTGCCCTATAGCCCGATCGTCGCGCTCAACGAGCACGCCGCGGTGCTGCACTACCAGCGGCTCGATCGCGAGCCGCCTCCGGCGCTGCACTCGCTGCTCATCGACGCCGGCGCAGAGGCGCAAGGCTATGCGAGCGACATCACGCGGACGTACTCGTTCGCGGACCGCGACTTCGCTGCGCTCATCGAGTCGTTCGATGCGGTCCAGCAGGCGCTGTGCGCGGGCGTGCACGCCGGCGTCGATTGGCGCGACGTGCACCTGACGGCGCATCGCCTCGTCGCGGAGCTCCTGCACGAGGCGGACATCATCACCTGCGACGCGGAGGAGGCGGTCGCGACGGGAGTTTCGGGTGTCTTCCTGCCCCACGGCCTCGGGCACCTGCTCGGACTGCAGGTGCACGATGCCGGAGGCCTGCTGCGCTCGCCCGCAGGCGGGGAGATCCCCCGCCCGCCGGGCCACCCGTATCTGCGGCTCACGCGCGTGCTCGAGGACGGGTTCGTCGTGACCATGGAGCCCGGGCTGTACTTCATCGAGGCGCTGCTCGATGAGGCGCGCGCGGACTCCCGCGCGGGGCGGATCAACTGGGCACGGGTCGAACAGCTGCGCAAGTTCGGCGGCATCCGCATCGAGGATGACCTCGCGGTCACCGCGACGGGCGCGGAAAACCTGACGCGCGATGCGTTCCGCGACGCTACTTCTTAGCGAGGATGTCGCGGATGTCGACGAGCAGCTCCTCGGTCTTGGTGAGCGGGGGCGCTGCGGCCGGAGCGGCCGATGCCGCCGGGGTCGGCCTCTTCAGGCGATTGATCCCTTTCACCATCACGAATAGCGCGATCGCCACGATCAGGAAATCGAAGATCGTCTGAATGAACGCGCCGTAACGGAACAGCACCGCCTTTCCGGTGGGGTCGGCACCGATGCGCACGGCGAGATCGGCGAAATCGATCCGCCCCACCGCGAGGCCGAGGGGAGGCATGATGATGTCACCGACGAGCGAGGAGATGATCCGGCCGAAGGCCGCGCCGATCACGACACCGACCGCCAGGTCGATGGCGTTGCCCTTCACGGCGAATTCTTTGAATTCAGAAGTGATGCTCATGTCGCACTCCCCGGTTCACGCCTGCAGGCGGCGCCCTGCGAAGAACGATAGCTCCCGCGGCGTCCGTGCCGCAAATCGTGGCCAGGCTTCTCGAGGAGGTCAGCCCTTCGCAGCCTCGCCGGCTCGATCCACCAGCTGCATGAGCGCCATCGGGGCCGAATCACCCGGCCGCGGCGCCATGTGCAGGATGCGCGTATAGCCGCCCGGGCGGGCCTTGAAGCGCGGCCCGAGCTCGACGAACAGCTTCTCGACGACAGCGGTGTCGCGCAGGCGCGCGAAGGCGAGCCGCCGGCGCGCGGTGCTGTCGGTCTTCGCGAGCGTGATGAGCGGCTCGACGACGCGGCGCAGCTCCTTGGCCTTCGGCACGGTGGTGCGGATCGTCTCGTGGCGCAGCAGCGAGACGCTCAAATTGCGCAGCAGCGCGTGCCGGTGCGAGCTCACCCGCGATAGCTGCCGGCCGGAGAGTTGATGACGCATGATGTGATCCTGATGCGATTACCGGACGGCCCGCTTCAGAGCACGTCGCGCTCTTCGTGCTTCAATCCCGGCGGCGGCCAGCCGTCGAGCCGCATGCCGAGCATCAGCCCGTGGCTCTGCAGCACTTCCTTGATCTCGGTCAGGGATTTCTTGCCGAGATTCGGCGTGCGCAGCAGCTCGACTTCCGTGCGTTGCACGAGATCGCCGATGTAGTGGATGTTCTCCGCCTTCAGGCAGTTGGCGCTGCGCACGGTGAGCTCGAGCTCGTCGACGGGGCGCAGCAGGATCGGGTCGAACT